>NZ_QUCG01000040.1:0-33458 GCF_003473645.1 Prevotella sp. AM23-5
GTATTCATTTTTATTATTATAGTTCATATATATTAGAACGCAGGATAGCGGGCGATATTGTATGAATTGAAAGGAAAAAGTAGGTTGTTGGAAAAATAGGGGAATATAAAAAAGTAAAGAGCAGCTATCTTCTCAGACAACTGCTCTACATTCAATAGGTATTAGTTTTCTTTAAGGTAAAAAGATTGTATTCAGGATAACGTTTGCAAAGGTAGCAAAAATATTTGGTTTAAAAAAATAATTTCTAAACTATTTTTAAAAAAAATGCTTTTTTCTTCAATTTGCTCTGTTTTTCTTTAGTTTTTCCCCATCAATACTACATTTATTTAATAACTACTGTGAATGGGATTCGGTAGGGAAGATATGGAAAACAAAAAAGGAAGATATGGAAAACAAAAAAGGAAACCCTTTTTTTGAAAGGATTTCCTTTTTTTGCGAGGTGTCTAGCGGAGTCGAACCGCTCTACACGGTTTTGCAGACCGTTACCTAACCGCTCGGTTAAGACACCTTGTAGAGTTTTTTGTTACCATTTCTGATAAGCGAGTGCAAAGGTACTACTTTTTTTTGAATCCACCAAATCTTTCCGCATCTTTTTTTCGAAAAATATTCGATTTTTTCAAAAATATTCATTTTCGGAGTCCATTTCTAGTGATTATCTGTAGGATCCAACTTTCTTTTTGTAGAATCCAACTTCTTATCTGTAGGATCCAACTTCTTGTTTGTATTGTCCAGCTTTCCTTTTTTCTTGCACTGTTCGTAAAAAGCGCAACCACTGCACCGGTAGTTGCCGTCCTTGCATTTGTTTGCCTGTTGCAACGATTTATAAATACGAAAGGCGGCATACAGGATGCATGCCGCCAGTATCGTTGCAATGATGGTGTATTGTATCATCATTTTCTTTTAGAGTTTAAAAATTCCTCTTTAACCTACGGCATTGTAGCCATTGGTAGAGTTCTTACGCATAATGTCGCGGATGTTCATCTCCTTGAAACCCTCGGCACGCTTCTGCTCCTCCAACTCTTCCTCTTCCTCGATATCCTTCTCGGAACGGGTAAAGGTGAAGGTCTTGTACTTAAATTCTGCGATAGCCCAACCTACGAGTGCTACCACGATTAATGCGAATAATCCTACTACTGCGTTCATTTCTTTCTCCTTATTATATAATAATGTATATTTTAATAATCGTCATCAGCTACGTCCTCAGCATCATCGAGTCCCAGATTCTCTGGATCCTCGAAGGTAGTACGGTAGCTTTCCTCGGTGAGCTTGTCGTCATCGAATGCATCTTCGTCCTCATCTGGATCATTGTAGTGATCCTCGATCTCTGGTGCATCCTCATCTTCATCGTCGTCACGGTCCAGCAGGTCCTCATCGCGATCCATGTCGTCATCCATAAACTTCATGCGGATCTTCTCCTGCTTTGGCTTCTCCTTGGCGAAGATAGCCTCTACCCAGGTGCCCTTTGGTACTACGAGTACTTCGTAGTCATCAGCGAGCTTCTTCTCATAGAGACCACCTGGTTTCTTCAGACGATCCTTTGGGAGGGTAGTAGTACTGATGTCGAAACCGCTCTCGATGATGTCCTTGATGCTCTGAGACAGACTGTCCCAGCCACCGCCAAAGTTACGCTCCAGCACTTCGATGAGCTTGGTAGCTGTTATATGCCCGATGTTCTCATAGGTGAGGTCAGTCACACGCATGATAGGACGCTTCTTGATGGCATACTTCTCGTTCTTGTCGTCGATACGGAAGGTACCAATCTTGAAGCCACGGTCTATCAACTTGTCGAGCACTTCAGTACGGTCAATCTTGACTGGCTCAATCTCGAAAGCACTACGAATGATGTCGAGGTATCTACGCTGATTGTCCTTCAGGTCGTTGTCTTTCTCGGCAGCTTCCCAGAGACGGAAAACATCATTCTCCTGGAGATCCCAGACACTGCTCTTGGTCAATGTCTTGAGGGTGATATTTTTTTCATTTCTCATTGTTGTACGTATTTTGATTGCAAAAGTAAGTACTTCTTTTTATATATCCAAATTTTCTAGCTTATTTTTTTGCTTTTATGCATTTTTTTTTCTTTTATCCTAAAAACTTATGCGTGTTTCGTTTTTTTTCATTACCTTTGTGGCGAAAAAATAATTGATATGAGTGAACCGTTAGCTGAAAGAATGAGACCTCGCTCGCTCGCCGATTATGTCGGACAGAAGCATCTGGTAGGCGAGGGTGCCGTGCTGCGCAAGATGATAGACGCAGGGCGCATATCCTCTTTTATTCTCTGGGGACCTCCGGGAGTGGGCAAGACTACTTTGGCTCAAATCGTAGCCCAGACCCTGAAGGTCCCTTTCTACACCCTTTCTGCCGTTACCAGTGGCGTAAAGGATGTGCGTGAGGTGATAGAGAGAGCGAAGAGTGGCAGATTCTTCAATTCTGCTTCTCCTATCTTATTTATTGATGAGATTCATCGCTTCTCCAAGAGTCAGCAGGACTCTCTGCTGGGGGCAGTGGAGAAGGGTATTGTCACCCTGATTGGTGCTACCACGGAAAATCCCTCTTTCGAGGTAATCCGTCCGCTCCTTTCCCGTTGCCAGCTCTATGTGCTCAAACCGTTGGAGAAGGAAGACTTGGAGGGACTCCTGCAGCGAGCCGTCACCGAGGATGTGGAACTCAAGCAGAAGAAGATTGAGTTGAAGGAAACCGCAGCCATGCTCCGCTTCAGTGGCGGTGATGCCCGGAAACTGCTCAATATCCTGGAACTGGTGGTGGAATCTGCTGGCAGCGATGAAGTGGTTATCACCGATAAGATGGTAGAGGAACAGTTGCAGCAGAATCCGCTGGCTTATGATAAGCAGGGCGAGATGCATTATGACATCATCTCTGCCTTCATCAAGAGTATTCGAGGCAGTGATCCTGATGCGGCGCTCTATTGGATGGCGCGTATGATAGAGGGCGGCGAAGATCCGCAGTTTATCGCCCGGAGAGTGGTGATCAGTGCAAGCGAGGATGTGGGGCTGGCGAATCCGAATGCGCTCCTGCTGGCGAATGCTGCCTTCGATACGGTGATGAAGATAGGCTGGCCTGAGGCAAGGATTGCACTTGCCGAAGCGGTGGTGTATCTGGCTACCAGTCCGAAGAGCAACAGTGCATATCTGGGCATCAATGACGCCATTGCCACGGTGAAGCAGACCGGTAATCTGCCTGTGCCGCTGCATATCCGCAATGCGCCTACCAAACTGATGAAAGACCTGGGCTATCATGATGGCTATAAATATCCTCACGATTATCCGGGACATTTCACAGAACAGCAATATCTACCTGATGAGCTGAAAGACGCCAGATTCTGGCAGCCGCAGCATTCTCCTTCAGAAGAACGACTCTATAACTGGATGGTTACCTGCTGGGGAGAAAGATTCAAGAACCGCTAGGCGTTCCGACGGATTTGCAATCCGTCGTTAAAAAATGTTCGACCTTTTAAAACCGGGGGATTTGAAATCCCCCACATCAAATAATTTATTACGAGAAAATGACTATTCATCAAGACCCGGAACTAGTGATGACACTCCAGAGCGTCATCGAGTTCATTGGAACCTTTGCATTTGCCCTTTCGGGCATCAGACTTGCCGCCAGCAAGCATTATGATTGGCTGGGCGGATTTGTATGTGGTGTGGCTGTAGCTATCGGAGGTGGAACCATCCGCGACGTGATGCTGGGCTTGAATCCTTTCTGGATGTCGAGTCCTATCTATCTTCTGTTTACGTTCTTGGCCCAACTGGTGGTGATAGTGTGCCATCATTATCTGAAGCGTCTAGACAATACCTGGTTTCTTTTCGATACCCTCGGTTTGGCGCTTTTCAATATCGCCGGAATCCAGAAGACCCTCGATTGTGGTTTCCCATTCTGGGTAGCTATCATTATGGGATGTATCACGGGCTCCTTTGGAGGAGTAATCCGCGATGTGCTTCTCAACGAGGAACCGGTTATCTTCCGTAAGGAGATCTATGCGATGGCTTGTGTGTTGGGCGGCTTGGTTTACTGGGCATTCAGCTATCTGGGCTTAAGTCTCTATATTACAGTGGTTGCCTCCTTCCTCACCGTCTGCATCATCCGCCTGCTCGCCGTGAAATACCATATCTCGCTGCCTACGCTGCGTGATGAGGAGGAAAAGAAAGAATAATTTAGAATGAAACAATAACATTAAACGATAAACACTAATTAATGAGAAGAGAGAAAATCTTTGGGATGCTGATTTTGGCGATGATGCTGATGTTTCAGACTTCATCCCTGATGGCACAGAACAAACGTGAATTCCGTGGCGCCTGGATCCAGTGTGTCAACGGACAGTATTTGGGTAAATCTACCCAGCAGATTCAGTCGATGCTCACCAAGCAACTGGACGAATTGCAGAAGGATGGCGTGAATGCCATCATCTTCCAGGTACGTGCCGAATGTGATGCCCTTTATCAGAGTGATCTTGAACCTTGGAGCAAGTTCCTCACCGGTGTCCAGGGCAAGGCTCCATCGCCTTATTGGGATCCGCTGGAGTGGATGGTTGAGCAGTGTCATCAGCGTGGAATGGAGATTCATGCCTGGATCAATCCTTATCGTGCCAAGCATGGTTCTACCTCGTTCTCCCAGGTGTCATCCCAGAGCGTGGTGAAGAAGCATCCGAACCTCTGTTTCAACTATGATAATCTCGTGCTTCTCAATCCGGCGCTTCAGGAGGCTGCAGATTATACTTGTCAGGTGGCTGCTGATATCGTGAGCCGTTATGACATCGACGGTTTTCATATCGACGACTACTTCTATCCTTATCCGGTAGCTGGCAAGCAGATTCCTGATCAGCAGATGTATGCAGCCAATCCTCGTGGATTCCGGAATATCGGCGACTGGAGAAGAGATAATGTGAGCCGCTTTGTCAAGCAGTTGGGTGAAACCATCCATCGTGTCAAGCCTTGGGTGAAGTTTGGTGTATCTCCTTTCGGTATCTATCGCAACCGGAAAAACTCTCCGATCGGATCTCAGACTTTCGGCCTTCAGAACTACGATGATCTTTATGCCGATGTTCTTCTTTGGGTAAATAATGGCTTCATCGATTACTGCGTGCCTCAGATCTATTGGGAGATTGGTAACAAGGCGGCAGATTACAAGACTCTCATCCAGTGGTGGAACAAGTATGCTGGCAACCGTCCTCTTTATATAGGTGAGGATATCGAGCGTACGGCGAAGTTTGCTGATCCTACGAATCCGAAGAGTCATCAGTTGCCTGCCAAGCATCGCCTTCACCAGCAGATGAATAATGTACAGGGCACCGTGCTCTGGTATGCCAAGACTGCAGCTGATAATGTTGGCAACATCGGACATACTCTGCGCGATTATTACTGGAAATATCCTTCGCTTCCTCCATTGATGCCGTTCCTCGACGATAAGGCGCCAAAGGGTGTGAAGAGTCTGAAGATGGAGTGGACAGAGAAGGGACCCCTTCTTACCTGGAAGGCTCCAAAGGCAAAGAAGAAGAAATGGGGCGATGTAGCCAACCGTTTTGCCATCTATCGTTTTGAAAAGGGAGCGCCTGTGAATCTCAATGATGTCACCGCTCTCCAGGCTGTTGTTTACGATACCACCTATCCGATACCATACGTAAAGGATCAGAAATATACCTATGTCGTTACAGCGCTCGATCGCGTAGGTAACGAGAGTAAGGGTAAGAAGAAAACCGTTTCGCTTTAAGTGAAGCGGTTTTTCTTGTTTCTGTCATTCTGATTCAGAGTGGTTTTTCTTGTTAAAAGCCTGGAATTGTACCTTTATCCATAAAAAAACACTAAAAAGATTCAGTATCTCAAATTTTATTTGTACTTTTGCAGAGTCATTTCAGCGTTCCATTTGTTTTCTAATGCAACACTAAGATGAATGGAGTGCTGATTTGAGAGAATTGCTGAGAAACCTAGATGTTGATCAGAACCTATTAATTAATATTACTAACTTTAAGTGTTGCTAACTTTAGGGATGAAAATTAAGAGTTTTTTGATGGCTGCTTTGGCGGCATTTTCTTTGTCCGCTAGCGCTCAGTCTTTGTCTCCAGGCACCAAGTGGCATTGGGACAAGGGTACAATCGTTGTGGAGACACCAGAACGTCCTGCAGGACAGCAGAATGTTTTGGGATTGACGGCTCCTAAGTTGAAGACAGTACGTGTGGGCTTTGTCGGTCTGGGTATGCGTGGTCCTTGGGCAGTCATGCGTTTCTGCCATATTCCAGGTGTTGAGATTGTTGCCTTGTGCGATTACGAGGAGGCTCGTGCAGAGAAATCACAGGAGTACTTGCGCAAGCAGGGCTTGAAGCCTGCTGATATCTATAGCGGTGAGAAGGGTTATGAGGCTTTGTGCAAGCGTTCTGACATCGACCTGGTTTATATCGCAGCCGACTGGAATCACCATTTCCCAGTTGCCAAGTTTGCAATGGAGAATGGTAAGCATACAGCCATCGAGGTTCCTAGTGCTATGAATCTGGATCAGTGCTGGAGCCTGATCAACTTGAGCGAGCAGACTCGCAAGCATTGCTTCATCTTGGAGAACTGCTGCTACGACTACTATGAGATGAATGCGCTGGCTATGGCTCAGGATGGCGTTTTCGGTGACATCATCCGTGCTGAGGGTGCTTATATCCACTGTCTCGAGGACTTCTGGGATGCTTACTGGAAGGATCCGGCTGACAATGACAAGGACAACCTCCACTGGCGTATGAAGTATAATATGGAAAACCGTGGTGATGTTTATCCTACTCATGGCTTGGGTCCTGTTGCTCAGTGCCTGAATATTCACCGTGGCGACCGCTTCACTACGCTCGTTGCCATGGATACAGAGTCTTTCGTGGGTAAGGACTGGGTGAAGAACAAGAGCGGCAAGGAGTGCAAGGAGTTCCGCAATGGTGATCATACTACTACCTTGATGCGTACAGCCAAGGGTAAGGTGGTGGAGATCCAGCACAACGTGATGACTCCTCAGCCATACAACCGCTTGTTCAAGCTCACAGGTACCAAGGGTTACGCTACCAAGTATCCTACCGAGGAGTTTGCACTCTCTGGCGAGGCGCTCAAGGGTACAGGCGCTCCTCAGATGGATAACCTCAATGCTCATGGTTTCATGAACAAGGAGCAGAAGGAAGCTTTGATCAAGAAGTATTATCACCCAATCTTGAAGAAGTATGGTGAACTGGGCCGTCAGATGGGTCACGGTGGTATGGACTTCATCATGGACTCACGTCTGGTTTACTGCTTGCAGAATGGCTTGCCATTGGATATGGATGTTTATGATTTGGCAGAGTGGTGTTCTTTGGCAGAGTTGGGTGCTCTTTCTATGGACAACAACAGCGCTGCCGTTACCTTCCCAGATTTCACCCGTGGTTTCTGGAACAAGCAGGATGGTTACAAGCATCAGTATGCTGCACCTGAGGCTGAGGCTGCTACAGAGGCTGCCGCTGCTGCTTATACCAAGTCACAGAAGGAGGCTACTGCTAAGTTCAAGTTGTGGAATCTTTATGATGCTGTAGCTGCTGCCAAGAAGGCTAACAATGCCAAGGCTTTGAAGTCGGCTACTGCTAAGTACAACAAGGCTGTAGCTGCTGCCAAGAAGGCAATGAATGCCAGAAAATAATAGCAGGAATTTAACTCCTCTAATTCCCCATAAAAAATCAAGAGGGTGTGTCATAAGTCACAGCCAATACGCCCTGAAAGGGCAGAAGCTCCTAGCCCAGGGCATCGCCCTGGGTAATGTTGGCAAAAAGTAAAGTCGCCCCGAAAAGGGAAAAGCTTTTAAAATGAAAGCTTTTGCCCTTTCAGGGCGACTTTACTTTTTGCCAACATTACCCAGGGCGATGCCCTGGGCTAGGAGCTTTTGGGCTTTCAGCCCGACTTCGGCTGCCATAATCTAAACTTATGACACACCCTCTTAATTTTTTGTTAAATTCTCGGAAAAACTTGGTTGTTTCGTGTATTTGATGTATATTTGCAAATCATAAGATAACTATTTCTTGCAAATAGAATATATAACTTAAGAGAAGATAGAAAATGAAACGGATTAAGGTTTTAGTTTTTAGTATGTTGGCTGCCATGATGCTTGCATCTTGCGGTACAACGCAGAAGGTGCCTCTTACGGGTCGCACCCACCGCATCTCTGTCTCAGATGCACAGGTTTTGAGCTTGTCTAATCAGGAATATACCAAGTACATGGCTTCGGCTAAGAAATCTACCAATGCTGTGAAGACAGCGCAGGTGGTGAGAGTCGGAAAGCGACTGGCTGCTGCCGTGGAAACTTATCTCAAGGAGAACGGATACGCCAATGATCTGCAGAACTATTCCTGGGAATTCAACCTCGTTCAGGACAACAGTGTGAATGCCTTCTGCATGCCTGGCGGAAAGATTGTGGTATATGAAGGCTTGCTCCCGGTAGCTTCCAGCGATAATTCGCTCGCCATCGTACTGGGACATGAGATCGCACACGCCGTGGCTAAGCATAGTGCCGAGCAGCTTTCCAAGGCTCAGAACCAGCAGGTAGGTACCAGTATCCTGAGCGGTGTGCTGAATCAGGCAGTAGGTAATGGAGTGGGAGATTTGGCGGGTGCCGTAGCCGGACAGTACTTCTCCTTCCGTAATCTGAAGTATTCGCGTGAAAACGAAACAGAAGCCGACTATATGGGCTTGATCTTTGCTGCGATGGCAGGCTACGATCCTCAGCAGGCTATACCTTTCTGGGAACGTATGGCTGAGGCTTCGGGCAATCAGGGCAAGAGTGATATCTTCAGCGATCACCCTTCCGATGCCAAGCGTATTGCTGCCTTGAAGGCGGCGATGCCTACTGCGCTGAAGTATTACAAGCCTCAGGGAAAGACTTCCGTTACTACCACAACCAAAACGGGCGTCAAGACCATCAAGGCTAGCTCGCTGATGAAGAAATCAACTAAAAAATAACGATATGATGGAATATATCTCTCAAAACCTCTGGCTGTTTTGGACTGTCATTATGTTCATCTGCCTCATCCTGGAGTTGTCTTCCGGCGACTTCTACGTGACTTGTTTTGCCATTGGTGCGCTCATCAGCATACCTGTGGCTGTGATGGATGTTCCGTTCTGGTTGCAGGTAGTGGTCTGGGCGGTATGTTCCGTACTCAGTATCCTGTTGATCCGTCCGCATCTGGTAAAGGCTATCCATAGGGGAGCCGATCTTCGGGAGAGTAATTCCGATGCCCTTGCCGGACAGATAGGTGAGGTGAGTGAAACTATCGTTGCCGGTGGGTATGGAAGAGTGAAGCTCGATGGTGATGACTGGAAGGCAGAAGCTCCGGGCGCTGCTGGTGATATCGCCAAGGGTACCCGTGTAAGAGTGATGGGTCACCAGTCTATCATTCTCCAGGTAGAGAAGTATTAACTTTTAATTATAAACATCATGGAAATAGGACTTTATGTATTGATTGCTCTAGTGCTGCTTGCACTGGTGGTGGTAAAGAAAACCATCGTGATCATTCCTCAGAGTGAGACCAGAATCATCGAGCGGTTGGGTCGCTATTATGCTACCCTGAAGCCAGGTATCAACATTATCATTCCTTTCATCGACCAGGCCAAGACCATCGTGGCGATGCGTAGAGGAAGCTATACTTATACCAGCAGCATCGACCTTCGTGAACAGGTTTATGATTTCGACCGTCAGAATGTGATTACCAAGGATAATATTCAGATGCAGATCAATGCACTGCTTTATTTCCAGATTGTAGATCCTTTCAAGAGTGTTTATGAAATCAACAATCTGCCTAATGCGATAGAGAAGTTGACTCAGACTACCCTGCGTAACATCATCGGTGAGATGGAGCTCGACCAGACACTTACCTCCCGTGACACCATCAACACCAAGCTCCGTGCGGTGCTCGACGATGCCACCAACAAGTGGGGAATCAAGGTAAACCGTGTAGAGTTGCAGGATATCACTCCTCCTGAGAGTGTGCTCCAGGCGATGGAGAAGCAGATGCAGGCAGAGCGTAACAAGCGAGCTACCATCCTTACTTCAGAAGGTGAGAAGGAGAAGCAGCGCCTGCTCTCCGAAGGTGAAAAGGCGGCGATTGTCAACAAGGCTGAGGCTGCCAAGCAGCAGGCTATCCTGAGAGCCGAAGGTGAGGCTACTGCCCGCATCCGCAAGGCTGAGGCTGAGGCCATCGCCATCCAGAAGATTACCGAAGCCGTAGGACAGAGTACCAATCCTGCCAACTATCTGCTGGCACAGAAATACATTACCATGATGCAGGAAGTGGCTCAGGGTAAGGATAATAAGGTGGTTTATCTGCCATACGAGGCTACCAACCTCCTGGGATCCATCGGTGGCATCAAGGATTTGTTTAACAGTAAGTAAACTAAAAAAATATGAGTAAGAAAATTTGTATTGTTGCTGGAGCGAGACCTAACTTCATCAAGGTGGCTCCTGTGATGAGAGCGATAGAGAATGCCCGGAATGCGGGCGGGGAGATGGAGTGCAAGTTGGTCTATACCGGTCGCGAAGACGATGAGACCCTTGAAGATTCTCTTTTCTCTGACTTGGATATCCGCAAGCCGGATGTTTATCTGGGCGTGGAATGTGAGAATATGAATGAGCTGACCGGTATGGTGATGGCACAGTTTGAGCGCTATCTCCAGCAGAATCCTACGGATGTGGTGATTGTGGTGGATGATCTGGCTTCTACTATGGCTGTGGCTATCGTCACCAAGAAGCAGGGCGTTCAGTTGGCTCACATCGCAGCAGGTACCCGTAGCTTCGATATCACCATGCCAAAGGAAATCAACCGTCTGGTGATTGATGGACTCTCTGATATCCTCTTCACCGCAGGTATCTCCAACAACAGTATCGCCAACAAGGAGGGTGCCGAACTCTCTAAGGTTTATATGGTGGGTAATGTACTCATTGATAACATCCGATTCCTGCAGCAGCGTATGAAGCGTCCTCAGGTGATGGACGAACAGCATCTGGAGGATGGCAAGTATATGGTGCTTACCTTGAACCGCAAGGTCATCGTCAACAATATCGATGAGATGAAGACCTTGATCTCAACGATCGACAGTGTGGCTCGCCAGGCAGGCATCAAGGTTCTGGCTCCTTTGCGTGGCAAGGCATTGGGATTCGTGCTTGCCTTCAAGGCTTACCAGGATGTGGCTGACCATCAGTCGGGTATCATGGTTGTGCAGCCTCAGGGTTATCTCGATTTCTCTTATCTCTCAGCCCACGCCATGGGTGTAATCACCGATTCGGGTAATGTGGCAGAAGAGGCTACCTTCAATGGAGTGCCATGCATCACCCTGAACAGCTATACCGAGCATCAGGAAACCGTAACCGTAGGAACCAACGAGCTCGTTGCAGAAGATCCAGAGAAGCTTCAGCAGGCGATGGAGAAGATTGTGAAGGGTGAATGGAAGAAGGGTGGTATTCCTGATAGATGGGATGGACGGTCTGCAGAACGCATCGTTCAGATTATCTGTGGATAATCACTACTCAATACAATAAATAATAAAGCCAGCGACCGAAAAATCGCTGGCTTTATTGTTTATCACTTAAGCGGTTCCGAAACCGGATAATCATACTGTTTGTAATAGGTAGGAGTCTTTGGGTTGTTATACCAGTTTCCTTCTACGCTTACTCCGATGGAGAAGTTCTTGTTGGTGTATCTTACTCCGGCACCTAATACATTGGCACCGGCAGCACCCATGCCATATCCTCCAGGCATCACGCCCATTCCCAAGATGCCGGGATACATACCATATCTGCCATATCCGTAAGGACCATATCCGGCATAACGGTTGTAGATGGAATTGTAGTTATTGGCAACGCTTACCTGTCCATATACGTATGCCTCCCAGTGCTCATCAAACTGATAGCCCAGAATGCCATACACACCACCATCCCGGAAATTATCGCCTCCGTAATTGATGTTGTTGAGATAGGTACCTAAAGCCATCCACAGCTTGTTGTCCTTGGTGAGCGGCGTGAGATACGTAGCATTGATGGTCTGGGTAAAACCGCCCCAGTGTGGCGCATGCTTGCCGAAAGTGGCGAAGACGGAAAGATCTACCGAGAGGTTCAGTCCCTTATGGAGTCCCCAGCCATATCGGTTCCAGCCATATTTACCCCAGTCATTTCCCCAATAGTCATAGCTGTTTCCCAATCCTCCAGAATTGACCAAATTGGAGATCGGATTGTTATAATAATCACTATCCTGAGGATTCTTCAGATAACTGCCCATCTTGTAGAGTTCGTCACTGTTGGAATCAATATGCCGGATAGGGGTGTAGGTATTCTTCACCGGTTTTCCTCCATATACCACGGTTTTCCCGTCCTGATATACCGTATCGCCTGGCAACAGCCAGTCTTCCCTCGGACTATCCTGACTGTGCAGAGGTCCGAAGCTCACGTGCTGTGCCTGGGCTTTCATTCCTATCAGTGCGAAGCCCAGGAGAAGAAGATATAATCTTTTTGTTGTCATCATATCAAATCGTTTATGTAGCCTCATTTTCGAAGCTTTTTATGTTATTCACCAATTTTTGAGCATCATTTTGCCCGTTTCTGTCATTTTGCACGCAAAGATATAAAGAAAGTTTGAGAAAAGCATAACTTTTTAGAATAAAATCATTATCTTTGCAATCAATAACATAAAAAACAGATTTAAGTATTAAGAAAATGAAAAAGATAATAACGATATCTGCCCTTTTGCTGGCTGCTTTTGCTCCTCAGGCAATGGCGCAGGAACAGACTCAGCCTACTCAGCAGACTGCCCGTCCGGCTTTCGATAACGAGTTGCTCCCTTGGGAGACACCTCGTGATACCACCTGCCACGAGGTACTGCTGGAAACCACGATGGGCAATATCCGTGTGGCTCTTTATAACGATACACCGCATCACCGCGACAACTTCCTCAAGCTCGTGAACAGCGGATATTACATCGGCTGTATCTTTCAGCGTGTCATCAAGAACTTTATGATCCAGGGCGGTGATTATTCCTGTCGCAAGGTAACTCCTGGAAAGGTGGAGAAGTTTGATGTCAACTATACGGTACCAGCCGAAATCATCTATCCTAAATATTACCACAAGCGCGGTCAGCTCTGTGCAGCCCGTGAGGGGGATGATGAGAATCCAACCAAGGCATCAGCCTCTACCGATTTCTATATCACCTGGGGCAGAAACTTCTCGCCCCGACAGATGGAATACTATGTAGAGAAGGAGAAGAGAGAGGGTGCGAAATCCTACGCATTGCCATCCGAGCAGTTGCAGCAGGGTTACATCAAGCATGGTGGAGTGCCTCATCTGGACAATGGATATACCGTGTTCGGCGAGGTGCTGGAAGGTATGGATGTGGTAGATAAGATCCAGAATGTGGCTACCAACAAGGACAACAATGACCGCCCGCTGGAAGACATCGTCATCACCAGAGCCACCCAGGTGAAATAGACTAGCAAGGGGAAAATACCTGAAATGAAAACAATAACATTATAATACGGGAAAAATGAAATCTTTAAAGGAGTTATACCGAATTGGCAAGGGACCATCGAGCAGTCATACGATGGGACCTCAGCGCGCAGCTAAGCTCTTCCTGGAGCGTTGTGCTAATGCTTCGTCCTACGAAGTTACATTGTATGGTGCCCTGGCTGCTACCGGCAAGGGTCACATGACCGATGTGGCTATCGAGGAAGTGCTCAAGAAGCATATTGTTCATATCATCTGGAAGCCTCAGGTCTTCCTGCCTTTCCATCCTAACGGAATGAAGTTTGTGGGCAAGGACCTGAATGGCGACGTGATTGATGAGTGGATTGTTTATAGTATCGGTGGCGGTGCCATCTCGGATGGTTCTGATGGACAGTCGGAGTTGGGCGCTGAAGATGTCTATGACCTGAAGACGATGGCGGAAATCCAGAAATGGTGCTACGACAACGGCCGCTCTTTCTGGGAATACGTGGAGAAATGCGAGGATAAGGATATCTGGGATTATCTCCGTAAGGTCTGGGATACCATGAAGCAGTCTATCCACAATGGTCTCAGTCATGAGGGTGTCTTGCCTGGACCGCTGAAACTCCAGCGCAAGGCTGCTGTCTATCATATCAAGGCAAAGGGCTATCGTGCTTCCTTGCAGAGCCGCGGACTGATTTATTCCTATGCACTGGCGGTGAGTGAGGAGAATGCATCGGGCGGTACCATCGTAACGGCTCCTACCTGTGGTGCCTGTGGTGTACTTCCTGCCGTACTCTATCACATGCATACCGCTCATGAAATGAGCGAGGAGCGCATCCTCCGTGCCTTGGCTACTGCCGGACTGGTGGGTAACATCGTCAAGCACAATGCTTCTATCAGTGGTGCTGATGTGGGTTGCCAGGGTGAGGTAGGTGTAGCCTGTGCGATGGCTTCAGCTGCGGCATGCCAGCTCTTCGGTGGTAGTCCTGCCCAGGTAGAGTATGCTGCCGAAATGGGATTGGAGCATCATCTGGGTATGACCTGCGACCCGGTTTGCGGATTGGTACAGATTCCTTGCATCGAGCGCAATGCCTTTGCGGCTGCCCGTGCTCTGGATGCTGATCTCTATGCTTCCTTCTCGGATGGTCATCACAGCGTATCATTCGATAGAGTAGTAGAGGTGATGCGACAGACCGGTCACGATCTCCCTTCGCTCTATAAGGAAACCAGCGAGGGCGGTTTGGCAAAAGGCTTTAAAGGAGAATAATCGCCCTGAAGTAGAATCCTCGGACTTCCCGGCACGCCCTGAAAGGGCAGAAGCTCCTAGCCCAGGGTAACACCCTGGGTAAAAATAGCAGTTAGCAATGCGCCCTGAAAGGGCAAAAGCTTTTTATTAATTAGATGATTTATAATAGATTAAAACAATTTAGTTTAAGTTCTTTAGTAATAGCAGTCTGTCTTCTTCTGTCTTCCTGCGGTTCGGATTCTTCCGATGCGAAGAAGCAGTTGAAGGCGAAGGCTGATTTGCAGGGCGCCGTTATCGGCGTACAGTTAGGTACCACCAGCGACGGCCTTGCCACAGAGTTGGAAAAGAAAGGAGATGGCACCAAGGTAGAACGATACAACAAGGGAGCCGATGCCATTCAGGCGCTCCTCCAGGGTAAGATCGACTGTATGGTGACCGATGAGGCACCAGCTAAGGCATTCCAGCGGGTGAATCCTTCTCTCCGCATTCTGCCGGAAACCTTCGATGCCTCCTCTTTCGCCATCTGTGTGGCAAAGGATCATGCCGAGTTGCAGCAGTCCATCAATCATGCCATCCGTATCCTGAAGGCGAATGGCGTCATCGATTCCATCGTCAACCGCCATCTGGAACGGGGTATTGCCGTGGCTTATACGCCTAAGACTTCGGATGTGAAGAAGGTAGGACCGGAAGCGCTGCTGAAGCTCGGACTGAAGAAGAGTCTCCGCTTTGCTACCAATGCCACCTTCGAACCATTCGAGTACTACCAGGATGGTAAGATTGTGGGTATTGATGTCGATGTGGCGAATGCCATCGGCGATGTGATGGGCGTGGATGTCGAGATTCTTGATATGGAGTTTGATGCCATCATCACTTCCGTACAGGCTGGTAAGGCTGATGCCGGTATCGCCGGTATTACCGTCACCCCGGAGCGGGAGAAGAACATCGGATTCACCGATTCCTACGCCGATGTGCGACAGGTCATTATGGTAAATTCTGAAAATGCAGAAGTGGCTGATGCACAGCATGGATTTCTGGATAAGTTCAAGTCTTGCTTCATCGATGACAACCGCTATGAGTATCTCCTGCAGGGATTGGGCAATACGCTCATCATCACCTTCTTCGCCATCATCCTTTCCGTGATTCTCGGTACGCTGATTGCCATTGTCCGTGCCCGTCATGAACGCCGTGGCGGTTGGCGCATTCCGAATATGCTCTGCCAGTTGTATCTCACCATCATGCGTGGTACACCTACCATGGTGCAGTTGCTCATCATCTATTATGTGGTCTTCGCCTCAGCCGATGTCAACAAGATTCTGGTAGCCGTCATAGCCTTCGGTTTGAACTCTGCGGCATATATTGCCGAGGTCATCCGTTCGGGTATCATGTCGGTAGATGAGGGACAGATGGAAGCGGGTAGAAGTCTTGGTCTTTCTTATGGTAAGACCATGCGACTCATCATCCTGCCACAAGCCTTCAAGAATGTGCTGCCGGCGATGGGTAATGAGCTTATCACCCTGCTCAAGGAGACTTCCATCAGCGGTTACATCGGTCTCGTGGATCTTACCAAGGGTTCCGATATCATCCGCAGCATCACCTACGAGGCAATGATGCCGTTGGGTGTAGTAGCCTGCCTGTATCTCATCATCGTCCTCGGACTGAATGCCGGAGTGAGAAAGTTGGAAAAGCGTTTGAGAAAGAGCGAAAGGAAATAGCACGCCCTGAAAGGGCAGAAGCACCTAGCCCAGGGCATCGCCCTGGGTATAATTGCAGTTAGAAATGCGCCCTGAAAGGGCAAAAGCTTCAAATGATATGGACAAAAACGAGATAATCAAGATAGAAGGACTTCGCAAGCGCTTCGGCGACAACGAAGTCCTGAAAGGCATTACCACTTCCGTCAAGCAGGGCGAAGTGGTTGCCATTATTGGCCCGTCGGGCTGTGGCAAGAGTACCTTCCTGCGTTCCATCAATCTCTTGGAGGAACCTACGGAGGGAAAGATTCTGATTGATGGAATAGACCTCACCTCCTGGGATGTAGATATCAATAAGATGCGTCAGCGGGTGGGTATGGTGTTCCAGCAGTTTAATCTTTTCCCGAACATGACGATCCGCCGCAACATCATGCTGGCACCGGTAGAGTTGGGGAAGATGACCCGTGAAGAGGCGGATGAGAAGGCTACAGAGCTTCTCTCCCGCATCGGATTGCTGGACAAGGCAGACAGTTACCCGGATAGTCTTTCGGGCGGACAGAAGCAGCGTGTTGCCATCGTCCGTGCCCTGGCAATGAATCCGGAGGTTCTTCTTTTCGATGAACCTACTTCTGCGCTCGACCCGGAGATGGTAGGAGAAGTATTGCAGTTGATGAAGGATGTGGCTGCTGAAGGTATGACGATGGTGGTTGTAACCCACGAAATGGGCTTTGCCCGTGAAGTTGCCAATCGTGTGCTCTTCTTCAGTGATGGCTATATCACGGAGGATGGCACCCCTGAAGAAGTCTTCAATCATCCGAAGTCTCCAAGACTCCAGGAGTTCCTGGGTAAAGTCCTGTAGGAGTTATCCTCCTAGTTTCGCAAGTAAGCCCCACACGCCCTGAAAGGGCAGAAGCTCCTAGCCCAGGGCATCGCCCTGGGTAATGTTGGCAAAAAGTAAAGTCGCCCTGAAAGGGCAAAAGCTTTCAATTTCAAAGCTTTTGCCCTTTCAGGGCGACTTTTTTGTATCTGTTCTAAAACCCAGGGCGATGCCCTGGGCTAGGAGCTTTTGGGCTTTCAGCCCGTTTCAACCGTACAGTTCGTTATTTTTTAGCCTCAATGATCTCTTCAGCCCGCTTCAGCGCCTTGCTGATATGATCAGTGATGTTCTCCTTGCCGAGCATATTGTAGAAGCCAGCCTTCTCCAACTGGGCGTTTACCTTTTCGCAGACACCGGAGAGAACTACCTGGATATCCTCCTTCTGACTCATCTCACAGAGGTTGGTGAGGTTGTGGATACCGGTAGAATCCACGAATGGAACCTTACGCATGCGGATGACGCGAACCAATGGACGGTCGCCGAAGGCAGCCATCACTTCCTCAAACTTATTACCTGCTCCGAAGAAGAACGGACCGTTGATCTCATATACCTCCACGCCTTTAGGAATCGTATAGTGCTCCAGGTTGGTAGAGAGGAAATCATACTCCTTGTTCAAGTCAATCTCATCCTCAGTAACTGCCGTTACATCAGTGGTCTCGCTCATTCGTTTCATGAAGAGCAGACAGGCGATGATCAGACCCACCTCGATGGCAACGGTCAGGTCGAAGATGATGGTCAGGAAGAAGGTAATCAGGAGCACGGTAACGTCGCTCTTAGGATTCTTCATCAATGCCAGGAAACTTCTCCAGCCGCTCATACCATAGGAAACCACAACCAATACACCTGCCAGACAAGCCATAGGAATATACTTGGCGAGCGGCATCAGGAAGAGGAAGATGAGCAACAGTACTACAGCGTGGATGATACCTGCGACAGGAGTCTTACCGCCGTTGTTGATATTGGTCATTGTGCGGGCGATGGCACCGGTAGCAGGAATGCCGCCGAAGAGTGGGGAAGCGATGTTCGCCAGACCCTGGGCAATCAACTCAGTATTAGAATCGTGGTGGTCGCTGATGACACCGTCGGCAACGGTAGCAGAGAGCAGACTCTCGATGGCACCGAGGATGGCGATGGTGATGGCAGGAGATACCAGACTCTTGATGGTTTCCCAGTTCATCTCAGGAACCTGGGCAGCAGGCAACTCGTTGCTGATAGAGAAACGGTCGCCGATGGTCTCGATGCTCTCTACGCCGGCAAACTGCTTGAGCAGCAGCGCCACAACGGTCATCAGGATGATGGCGATGAGCGATCCCGGAATCTTCTTGCTGAACTTAGGAGTGATGGCGATGACCACCACGCTAACCACACCGATGAGGGCACACCAAGGGTCGATGGTGTCGAAACTCTGGAAATAGACACCCCATTTCTCCAGGAAGTCAGAAGGATTGGAAGCCAATGTCAAACCGAAGAGATCCTTGATCTGTGTGGTGAAAATGGTTACGGCGATACCGCTGGTGAAACCTACCACGATAGGATAAGGGATGTACTTGATGATGGTACCGAGTCGGAGCAGACCGAAGAGCACCAGGAAGAGACCTGCCATCAGCGTTGCGATGGTCAATCCCTCGAATCCATACTTCTGGATGATGCCGTAGATGATGACGATGAATGCTCCTGTAGGTCCGCCGATCTGCACTTTGCTTCCGCCGAAGATGGAGATGATGAGACCCGCTACGATGGCTGTGATGATACCCTTCTCGGGTGTCACGCCAGAAGCGATACCGAATGCGATGGCCAGAGGCAGGGCTACGATACCAACGATGATACCTGCCATAAGGTCAGACATGAATGTTTTCTTGTTATAACTCTTCAAGCAAGAAAACAAACTCGACTTAATTGCTATTGCCTTCATTTAAAAAGTTTTGTTATATGAATTAATGTGATTTTTGCTTCGTTATCCGAAAATCGACTGCAAAGGTACAACTATTATTTCATATAACAAAATCTTTTTTAATGTTTTTTAATTACTGCAGCTGAGTCATATGATAACCCAGTCTCTTCAGTTCCATGGCTGCGCCCATCAGATACATTTGATGTAAAGCTGCAATGAAACCACGGAAAGCAGCCTCTGTACCAGGCTCATATCCCTGATGGATGAGCAGGGTATAGGTGCGTGCGGCACACTCTGCTACGATGGTAGAAGTAGCCTTGTGCTCGTTCTCGTCGAGCAGCAGAACCTGGTCGAGAATATAGTCATCCATGTGGTCGAAATCAATGCGGTCTCTGAGGTATTCATAAAGATTATCTACCTTGCCATACAGTTCCCAGTCTTCGTCCCAGTATTTGGCGATGGCCATGCCCACGAACATAATCCATCCCAGAGCCACGGTAGGGTATTTGCTGAACTCGCGCATGGCATCAGGCAGATAGCTTTCGCCAATCTTCGCCCACTGTTCCTCGATGTCTGGAGCATCCGGAAGTTGCTCGTCAACACGCTGTCTGCCAGTAAGGTACATACTCAGGTCCTGCTTGAAGATCTCTTCTATTCTTTTGCTTTTATTTTCCATATTATTTAATCTTTATTGTCTCTAATTGTAATTGATGGTACAAAGGTAAAACAAAAAACTCAGATAATGCCCGATTTTTACAAGTTTTAATGCTTTGTTCATTCCGTGAGATAACTCTGTGTAATCTGATGGATAGATGAATAAAAATGGGTGAAATGGGGGGGCAGTGAGATGATTCAAAAAATGAACCAAAATGGACCAGTTATCTTTATTTTTCATAGAATCATTCCGAATATTGCTTAATTCTTTAGTAGATAGTAAGTTGTAATACTCCGTTAGATGATGTTCCTTGAATAAAATGCAAAAACTCTGAAATATTCGCTAAAATTTTAACACATTATATTTGGTCAGATACATTATTTTTTGTACTTTTGCATCAGATTCTGCATCTCTTAGTAAGAGGTCAACAGAAATCTCGAATTAAGAAATAGATAAAATGGCTTTCTAAGGCGCAATCAATATGAATAATATGTTGCAGTACCCTAGCTACGCTGTATCAGTGATGCAGCCAGCAGAAAGACATAAAAGTGTTGACGATTAGTGGAAGTTAGTCTATTGGTTTTCAATGCTGTGATACATGTCACAACCCCTTATAGTCCGGGAAGAGTCATCTTTTCAGGGGAAGCAGAGCTATATACTTTCCACAATATCGATTAATGAATTTTAGCATTTTACCTATGCCAGTATTAACAGTCAATCATTTCATCAGATATGTGGTTTATAGTACAGACCGATGTGTCCGGAGAGAATAAATCCATTGAATTCTTAAAGGAGCATTACCCGGAAGTCATCTCCGACTATTACTTTCCTTTGGGTAGGAAGACCATTCCTGCCGAAGATGGTAGCGAGAAGGTGCGTTTCGTACCCATCCTTTCAGGTCTCTTCTTTATCCGGATAGAAAATAAGAAAGCACTGGAGCGCATCCTTTCCCATAACGGCTATTTCCAGTATCAGGGCTATGACTTTGATATCAAAACCAGGGAAACGGTAGAGCGTACCTTCTTTGCCAAGGTTCGCCTGCTCTGCGCAGATAGAGAGAATTACTCCCTGGACGAGATTATTGACCTCGCCCGCATCCCGAATGCGGATATGGAGCGCTTCATCTATTATAATGAGCAGATAGCTGAAAATATCCAGGGATTGAGCATCGTAGATAAGCGGTATGATGATCTCATCCTCGAGAATGATACCATCCGCATCCTCAACGGACCGTTGAAGGGTTGGGTAGGCGTGGTGAAGCAGATCAAGAAGAATGGCAAGAAAGACCGCCACCTTCTGGTACGTTTCGGAAACAACCGCTGCCTCAACATCTCCAATATCCGCCAGTATGATATCCGGGTAGAACACGAGGCAACCCGGGGAGCCAAGTCGGAAGCGGTAGGCGTATGGCGTGCCATCGACCAGCTCATCGGTTATCTCCAGTTCCGGTATCCGGCAGAAAATGCTGCAGCCACCCTGCGTCGTCTCTTTGAGAATTACCAGAAGAAACTGACCTGCCATCGTGGCTGTCATCAGACAGACAAGGCATATAGCATTAAGAAATCAACATTAGAAGCAGCCCAGAAGAAGGAAGTGCTCGATCATATCGACGAGGCGATGCATCCCAACTTCCGCATCCTCGCCGGTTATTTCAAGACCGATAATGCTACTATCCGTGAAGGATTGAAGGAACTCATCCCCGATGTCCTGCTCCGTCCTTTTCTTACGCCAAGTACCGACATCCCGATTCCGCAGGATCAGGAATATACCGTGTTTCAGCATAATGGTATCGTTGAGCTGGTTATCCGCTGCCATCTGCAGGAATACTTCAGGGGTAAGAATTATGAGGCAGATAAATACAATCCCGTCTTCGATGAGGATTATGAGTATGATGCCCATATCGCCCTGTTGCCGACAGATGAGGGTAAGGTGAAGGCAATCACTTCATGGGGTGCCTTCTACGACCGGTATGCCATGCTGGATGAGGAAGATTACCGGAAGTTCCTCCTCGATCTGGAAACCAAGAAGTATCCTCGTCTCCTGCGTCTGCTTACTCAGGGCAGATACAGATTTGAGAAAGTCCATCAGATAGGAGGCTTCTCTCTCGATATGGATATTCCTTATACGGAGGATATCCAGGAGATGGCACGGCAGGCAATCGCCCAGCTTCAGGCATCCGGCGATGAACCGGGCTTCTTGTCCCAGACCACGGCTGCTGCCGTAGAGATGTGGCAGGGCGCCCGACTCCTGATGTGGCGCCAGTTGCTCCAGCGATATGTCCTTCTCCATAAGGTGCCGGTAGCAGATCTTCCAAGTGTCATTGTCTCCGACACAGGGTTGGAGGAGAAGTTCAGGGCTCAGGAGGGTAAGCTCCAGATAGGAGAGATTGCCCAGGCACTTCTGGAACGCCAGCAGCAGATTACTGCCTATCTGGAAAAAGGACAGTTGCAGCAGGCAGCCATCCGCTTTCTGGCAATGACGAAGGTCATCTCTGTCCATTTTGCCAAGGATGAGCTTTACAACTATATCACAGACGACTTCAATCCCAATGACACCTGTACATCGCTTTTTGACACGATCGTTCAGAAAACAGGAAAACACAGGAATGTAGTCAACTATCTGTATAAGGGAATGGTAGAGCTGCAGCAGGAAGATGCATGGACGTATTTCAAATACCCATCCTTCCTCAAGAAAGCAAAAGATGTGTATAATAAGATAAGAACTCACTAGATAATAGTGATCTTTATAATAACAAGAAAAGATATAAGTTTATGAGTCAACAGAATAATCAGAACGAACCAAACAAGACACTTTCAAATGGGATGCTGCACAAGATGAAAGTATCCCTCTTTGTCAACCGATTGACAAACTGGTATTTCTCTAAGAACGCCCTCCCATATTGGTGTATCCTGGCATTGGATAGCCTTGCTATCCTCTTTGCAGGAATTGTCGCTACTTATATTGCCGAAGGTGGAAATGCTCTGGCAAATCATTTCTGGGGCTATTTCGTCACATTCGTGTGTACCCTTCCTCTCTTCATGGTAGGAATGCGAATCTTCCATACCTATTTCGGCATCATGCGCTATTCATCGTTCGTTGATCTGTTGCGTATTTCCGCAGCCCTGGTCTTGGGTTGCCTCTTCAATTGTCTTCTCCTTCTGGTATTGCCGGATGGTTACTTCTATAAGATTTCGTTAGAAGGTATCATCGTGATGCTCTTCATCTCGATGTGTGAGATGTGGATGATGCGTGTCATCGTCAAATACATGTACGATTCTACCTTTGCCGTGGATATCCGTACCCCTGTATTTATCCTGGGTGTTCGTCAGGGTGGTATTTCTCTGGCTAAGTCTATGCGCAATGCTCATCCTTCCCAGTATGTTGTCAAGGGCTTTACTACCATCGAGGAAGATGTGGTAGGTAGATATCTGTTGGGTTGTGAGGTGTTCCTATACGATGAGAAGCTGATTTCCATCATGCACAGCATGAATGTCAAGACCCTCTTCATCAGCCCACTGGTCACAGATCAGTTCCTGGAGATGCAGGATATGATAGACAAGCTTACCGCTGCCGGCATCAAGATTATGATGATGCCAAAGGCACAGTGGTGGGACGGCAAGTCAAACATCCGTCACCAGATGATGCGTGAGGTGGATATCGAAGATCTCCTGCCACGAGATAAGATAGAGGTGGATATGGATGCCATCGGCAAGCTCCTCAGCGGCCGTACCATTCTCATTACAGGTGCAGCCGGAAGTATCGGTTCCGAGATGGTGAAGCAGATTGCCGTTTACCATCCAGCCCGTCTGGTTCTGGTAGATGCGGCAGAGACTCCTATGCACGATGTCCGTCTCTTCATGAGCAAGAACTATGCGGATATCCCATGCCAGACCATCGTTACCAGCATCACCAATGCTACCCGTATGGAGCATATCTTCTCAGCCTATCATCCAGACTATGTATTCCATGCAGCAGCCTATAAGCACGTGCCGATGATGGAGGACAATCCTTCAGAAGCCGTACAGAATAATATATATGGTACGCGCGTGATAGCCGATATGGCTGTGAAGTATGGCACCAAGAAGTTTGTGATGATCTCTACCGACAAGGCTGTGAACCCTACCAATGTGATGGGATGCAGCAAGCGAATCTGCGAGATCTACTGTCAGTCGTTGAACAAGGCGATAGTAGATGGCAAGGTCAAGGGAGTTACTCAGTTTGTCACCACCCGTTTTGGTAATGTCTTGGGCAGCAACGGTTCAGTTATTCCAATCTTCAAGAAGCAGATAGCGATGGGTGGTCCTATCACCGTCACCCATCCAGACATCATCCGTTTCTTCATGCTCATTCCTGAGGCATGTAAGTTGGTATTGGAGGCAGGTACCATGGGTAAGGGAGGCGAGATTTTCGTCTTCGATATGGGAAAGCCTGTCCGCATCGCCGACCTGGCAAAGCGTATGATAGCCCTCTCGGGTGTAGATGGCATCGACATCAAATACGTAGGATTGCGTGATGGCGAGAAGCTCTACGAGGAAGTCCTGAACGACAAGGAGGCAACGGTACCAACCCATCATCCAAAGATCATGGTAGCCAAGGTTCGTGAGTATCCATACGAGTTGGCGTGCCAGAACGAGCAGGAACTCTACGACCTCTCCTTCACCTACGATGATATGGCAGTAGTGAAGAAGATGAAGCAGATTGTTCCAGAGTACAAGAGCCAGCACTCGAAGTACGCCCAGCTTGATGCATAGCGGTTCCGAGCACCGGAGGGCGGTTACATTCCGAGAACAATATTAAGGTGTAATGGTTATGGCAATAGCTTCATTTTCTTAGAAAAAATCTATTGTCTTTAAAAGAAAGGAATTATTATGGTTGATGTAATTAAGATAGCATCTTATATCAGTCAGCGTTACGAGTATCAGTATGGTGCTCGTATTGACGAGATGAAGTTGCAAATTCTTCTTTATTTTATGCAGCGTGAGAGTATAGTTCGGACAGAGAGTCCTCTGTTTGAATCAATATTTTATGCTCATTCATTTGGACCATATCTTCCCGAAGTTCATGCTGCTTATGTTTCTGATTCGTTGCATGATATTCTGCCGTCAAGCTTTCTTGAAGAATATAGGCCCGTTTTCGATAGTGTTTTCGAGCTGCTATCAACAAAGAAAACAAGAAGTTTATGCAATCTTGTCCATGGCGAAGATTCTTGGAAGCACGCCATGATGAAAGGTGAGGGTACTCCAATGGATATCCAAGACATCAAAAAAGATGCCACCCGTTTCCGGATAAGACGTTTCTTGTTAAGCAACTTGGAGCAATTCCATAAACCGATTTACGTATGAAGATAACTGAATCACAATTGGATTTGCTAAGGAGTTTAAAGTGTGAGCGGCTCTCGTCAAATCCTGCAAATTTCTCTTTGATAGATGATTTCTACAATTCTCGTAACAATAGTCTTGTAGATACCTTGCAAGGAGATGCCTATGATGATGATGAGAATAATCGTATTGCTTATTATATAGTGAAAAGTGATAAGGATGAAATCCTTTTCTTCTTTTCACTAAAATGTGGTTTGCTTTATGATGAATTCATTGAAGGTGATCGCTTGAAAGAGATACAATCCTTTTATGACACGATACTCCGTTTAAGTTTGGATGAGACCCAATCTGCAGAAAACAAGAAGGCTATAGCCTCTATTCTAGAAAGTGTTCGTTCAAAGAAGGGTATTAAGAAGGAGGATGTGGCAAGAGTTTTACATTTATCGGTTGATTCCGAAGAATTCACTAAAATATTCGGCAAGAATCTAAAGAATGTAGGCAAGACATTTCCTGGTGTTGAGTTGGTTCATTTTTGTGCGAATGATGCTCATCGTGATGTTTGGGATGGATATGATTTCCCTCAGAATATGGGAACCACTATATTTTGGTATTTCATAGTACCTAAGATAAAGGAACTATTGAAAATTGTAGGTTGTGAATATGTTTTCTTATTTGCAGCCGACTTGACACCTTATGAAGAATTGGTTCGCTATTATTCTGATCAGTTGAAGTTTGAGAAGGCAGATGAGCATTGTGTCGCCATTCCGATGTATGATTTCACCTGTCAATTTATGAGTCAGAAGACTTCTGAATTAGATGAGAAAAGGAAACAATTCTTTGAAGATTTTAATGAGTAGTTATCCCATCCTCGGAGGTATAATCATATAGCAAGTCATCCCTCTGCGGTCCCATCCCGCAAAACTTGGCGCAGACCTCTGATGGTCCGCTAACCATAGGTACACAAGTGACATTAAAATAATGTAATTATGAGAACGTTCAATTATAGTGAAATACAAAACACTCCAGTTTGGAATGAAGTAAAGAATTGGAGTGAAGATCGCAAAAATGCCCTCATAACATTGTTATATTCAACGATGAATGGTATCAATCCTTATGAGGCTCCAGAAGAAAAAGTACAGGCATTTGTAAATGATATGCCTCATGAGATTTTAGAAATGGCATCAGAGTATGCCATTAGACAAAGTCGTTCAGGCAGAGGTACGTCTCATACTCAAGCAATTGAAAAAATTAAGGAACAAAGAGGATGGAATAATATGGTCTGATATAGCGTTTCATCAACTAAATGAAGTCTTAGACTATGGTTATAGCCCATTATAAGCAGTCAACTGTAACGGTAGTAAAGATGATAAAGCGTTGGGTAGAGCATAAGATTGAACTTTAACTGTATTCAAACCTTCCCCATGCGGTCCCATCCCGCAAAACCTGGCGTAGACCTCTGATGGTCCGCCGCCCCAAGAACGTAGCGGTTCCGAGCACCGGAGGGCGGTTATATCCCTAATTCCTATGGTAGGGATTTAGGTCTTGCGTAGATAGTAACTATGGAAGAAATGAAATTTTTTACAGAAGAAGAAATTCTGGATAAGCATATAGGTAAGATAGGAACCCCTCATAGAAACCAATTTGAAGATGAAATTAATACATACTTAATTGGTGAGGCAATAAAGGAGGCTCGTAAGAAAAAGCAACTTACTCAAGAGCAGTTAGGTAACCTTGTAGGTGTGAAGAAAGAACAGATTTCGAAAATTGAGAGCGGTAAGAATCTTACACTCAATACGATTTCCCGAGTGCTTCATGCAATGGGATTACAAGCTCACTTAAATATTCCTTCAGTAGGTCAATATGCCCTTTAATTCTAGTAGTAAAGAATGTTTAAGACCTGATGACTGGTAATTGAAAAGGTGCTTTTATTAGCAAGTTGTCCCCTTGCGGTCCCAGCCCGCAAAATCTGGCGCAGACCTCTGATGGTCCGCCACCCCAAGAGCATAGCGGTTCCGAGCACCGAGTAGGGCGGTTACATCCCTTGCCCCTGAGGGGCGAGGGCTTGGGAGTGAGGTGGAGCTCTCCTTGCAGGAGAGACGGAGAGGTAGAAAATCCATCTTCTTTAACGGTAAGGAAGGACGGGTAGGTTTTCGAACAAATAGCACCGAGCAGGGCGGTTACATCCCTAATCCCTATGGTAGGGATTTAGGGCTTGGGTATAGGGTAAGGACCCTCCCGCAGGGGTTTCTGTCCCCTATAAGGGGAACCGAAGCGGTCGTAAAGACCATTGAACGGAGGTATTCGAACAGAAATATGATATTAGGTAGGCGAAGCACGATAAGTATTGTTTATTAAGCTACTTTTCGCTTTTGGTGTGGAGCTTGTCTTCACTAATAAATAAAATGAGATATGAAAATTTTATGGATTACTAATGATTTATTGCCAGAGGCAAAATCAATATTGTCAAAACAATCTTGTTCGGTGAATGGTTCTGGTAGTTGGGTTTACGCTTTATATGAGTCTATTCAGAATTATGTCCCAGAAACAGAAATCCGTATAGCTTCTGTTTCGAGGTTAGTGAATAAATTAACAGTGATTTCCGGAAAAAGTGCAATTTATTATGTACTCCCATTTGAAAAAGGTAATAGTGGTGTTTATAATTCTAAATATGAGCAATATTGGCGTGAAATAGAAGGTTTATATAAACCAGATGTTGTCCATATTCACGGTTCGGAATATTCTCATGGTCTCGCTTACGTAAAAGCCTGTGGAAATAGCAAGGTTGTTGTCTCTATACAGGGATTAGTAAGTGTAATTAGTAATTATATGTATGGAGGTATAGAGAAAAAAGTATTAAATCGTTGTCTTACAATCCATGATATCTTGACCAGATTTACCATCGGAAGTCAAGTGAAAATGATGAAGAAAAGAGGCAATTTGGAGGTTGAACTTTTATCTTCAGTAAAACATATTATAGGTAGGACGACATGGGATAAGGCCCATGGTTTTATCATAAATCCAACTGTGTGTTATCACTATAATGGTGAAAATTTAAGAGATGAATTTTATAGCGATTCTTGGAACTACAATAGATGTACGCCTCATACGATTTTTATGAGTCAAGGGCAATATGCTTATAAAGGATTGCACAACTTGTTAAAAGCTCTTGCTATAGTTAAAAAGTTTTATCCCAATGTTAAACTTATTGTTGCTGGACCAAATATTTTAAGAGGTGGTTTGTTAAAGAGTTATATATTTTCTACTTGTTATGGCTTGTATATAGCAAAGCTAATTGCAAAATTTAAATTATCACAAAATATAAAATTTGTTGGACCACTCGATGCTGTAGGAATGAAAAAACAACTATTAGCGTCAAATATTTATGTTTTGCCATCCTATATTGAAAATAGTCCTAATTCTCTTGGTGAAGCTCAACTTTTAGGGGTTCCATGTATAGCTGCCGATGTTGGTGGAGTTCCTGATTTAATTTCGAACCAGGATTGTGAGGTTTCTTATCGTTTTGAAGATTATGAACTTCTCGCTTATCATATTTGTCAGCTTTTTTGTAAAAGTAAAATCTTTGATAATAGAGCTTTGAGAGAAATTGCAGCAGAACGTTATAATCGCAAAAAAAACGTTAATGATTTGTTGAATATTTATGCAGACATTTCAAAAAACTCTAAAGGATGCTAGTTCTGCTTGTTATGAGATAATGTTTTGAAACATATCTGTATAATAAATGATTTAATTTAAATATGATGAAAGAAATTTGTTTAGATGAACTTAAGATAGTACAGTTAGATATTATGTCTTCAATTCATCGATTTTGTGAAAAATATCATTTGAGATACTCCTTATCCTGTGGTTCTATGTTGGGGGCAGCCCGTCATAAGGGGTACATTCCATGGGATGATGATATAGATATATATCTTTTACGAGAAGATTATGATAAAATGGTTCGAAATTTTCCTGATTTATGGGAAGGAAAATATCAGTTCTGTACGTTGGAGCGAGATTCAAAGTGGGGATTACCTTATGGTAAGGTATGTGATTCTAGAACTATACTTAAAGAGGGAGTTACTTATACTAATGAGTTAGGCGTTAATATAGATGTATTCCCTATAGATAAGGTTCCTGAGGATGATAAACTATGGGAAAAGTATGATACATATAGAAGAAAATGTTATACTTTATATTCAACGAGAGAATATATGACTTCTGTTTTTAGTTTTAATAATGGAAAGCCTTTTTTGAAAAATTTACTCACTTTTTTTATGAAGATTTGTTTTCATTTAATAAGTGTTCGTAATATGGCAAAATGGTATCAGAATATTGCTATTAAATATAACAAAACAAATTCTTCTAGAGTTTTTGAATGTGTACAAGGTATTTATTTTAAGAATCCTTTTCCAATTACTTTATTTGATAATCGTGTTTTGATGCCTTTTGAAGATAGAAAATTTATGGGTTTTGCAGATTATGAAACCTATCTAACCAACGCATATGGTGATTGGAGACAGCTTCCTGCTGAGGAGAAACGGATAAGCCATCATAATTTTAAAGCATGGTGGAAAGAATAATATATTAAAGATAAATTGATGTCTGCGAAAAATCGTGTTATTAAGAATACTGTATTCTTATATGCAAAGATGGGAATTACAGTATTTATTTCTTTATATACCACACGCCTTATTTTAGAATCCTTAGGTGCTTCTGATTTTGGTGTTTTCAATATCATAGGTGGTGCAATTGTTATGTTAGGTTTTCTAAACTCAACATTAGCTAACGCTACACAAAGATTTATGTCTTATGCTGAGGGAGAAGGAAACTTGCTAAAAAAGAAAAAGGTTTTTAATGTCAGTATTGTTCTACATGCAGGAGTGGCATTGGCTACAGGTATAATCTTACTTATTGCAATGTATCCATTTTTCCATGGTGTATTGAATATTCCTTCTGAACGTGTCTTTGCTGCTAAGATTATCTATTTGTGCACTTTGCTGAGTACGTTGTTGACAATAGTTAATGTGCCATACGATGCGATAATGAATGCTCATGAGAATATGCTATACTATTCTCTTGTTGGCATTTTTGAGTCGTTGTTAAAATTGCTAGTAGCTTTTGCTTGTGTTTATACTTCAAGCGATAAATTAATACTTTATGGTATCTTGATGGCTCTGATACCATTCATAACACTCTCTATCATGAAAATTTATTGCCATCGTAAATACGAAGAGTGTGTTTTTGGGCTTCATAGATACTGGGATGTTAGCTTGGTTAAGCAGATTACTTCTTTCTTTTCATGGAATTTTTTAACAGCGATTTCTAGTTTAGCTTCTTTTTATGGCACAAGTTTGGTTTTAAATCATTTCTTCGGTACTGTATTGAATGCAGCTCAAGGAATTGCTAATCAGGTTAATGGGCAGTTGTCGAACTTCTCTCTTAATTTGATGAAAGCAGTTAATCCTATTATTGTTAAAAGAGCTGGATCTGGTGACAATGAAGCCATGAATAGAGCAACGCTCGTTAGTGGTAAATATTCAACACTTTTGATCGTTTTCTTTGCTATTCCGTTTATATTAGAAATACATTTTATCCTGCGCCTATGGTTGAAAGAGGTTCCTCAATGGACGTCTTTATTTTGTGCAATGCAATTAATAATTACGATTATTTGTCAGATGGCTAATAGTGCTGCGACTTCAATTTATGCTATTGGTAAAATAAAAGGGTATGCAATATTTAAAAGTATGATGAATATTGCACCTGTTTTTTTAACATTCATAGCATATAATCTCGGGGGCGCTCCTTATTGGCTCTATATCTTCATGATCCTTATTTGGAGTATTGGTGGTAATATCGTGATTATTTATTATACAAATAAACAATGCCATCTAAAAGTACTCGATTTTATCAGGCAAGTTGTTGTTCCTGTATTGGGTATTTCAATGATGATGATAGTTGTAGGTAGTCTTATTCAATTAATTATGGAAGAATGTTTTTTACGCTTATTATTTACATGCTTTATAACTACTACTGTTTTTGTTATACTAATATGGATGTTTATCCTACGTAGCAATGAAAGAAATATGATATTAAAGCAAGTAAAATATAAATTGTTGCGAATAGATTCTTTTTGAAAATAGAATATGATTTATCTATATAACATCTGAGTAAAATTCATTTCGTGCAATAGTAGATTTTAAATTGTTATGATGATTCGATTATTTTTAAGAAAGTATATAAGAATACCAATAATTATAATAATAGGATATTTATTTCTGTTTTATCCCTATGTTTTCCAAAAACTGTTTGGTATTCAAAACGAAATTCCGTTTTTGTTAGGAGGTTTATTGTTTTTCCTTATTCAATATGTTCTTTCATTTAAGAAGACATCAAATTTTCCTTCCTTTTTAAAAAAATGTATATTGATCCAAATATTGTTTTGGTTTTTATTTTGTTTTATTCATTCAGATACTTCTTATCTTGTTAGGTGCTTGGTTATTTTGTTGACATTTCTTATGTTAACATATTTAGGAAGACATAAAATGCTTTTTAAATTCTGTGCAATATATAATGTGGTTATTGGGACTCAAGTTTTTTTGGGATCAGTGGCGTTCATCTTAATATTTTGCGGATTATTGAGTCCTATCACTACTTTTGAAAATGTTGATGGAAGAGAAGCCTACTGTTATGGGTTAACATGCTCAAATTATGTTGTTGGAAACTTGATTAGAATTGCTGGTTATTTTGATGAGCCAGGTGCACTAGCTTATTGGGGTGTTTTTGCCTTATTATTTAATAAGCTATTTATTAATAATAAAATTGTTGAATTTACTCTTGTTATTGGCTTGTTCTTTACGCTTTCTGCAGCCTATTTTGTACAAATAGTGTTGTATTTTATATTTTTTTATTTTACTCATTTAAAGAAAAATATAATACCACTCATACTCATACTTTCATTGGTATTTGTTGGATTTCAAAAATTAGGAACAAATGATGTTGTTGCAAGTTATACTGTCGAACGTTTTGCTGGAGGTAAGATTCAATCTTCTCGTACAGAATTAAGTATGGTTGCTAAACGTGCGTTTTTAAAGAATCCTATAGTTGGATGTGGAGCGAAGAAATTTGAGTCAATGCAATATATGGGAGATAATCCTTTTGAAATTCCAGCAAAAGATGGAATAGTAGGATTGATTATTACATATTTACCACTTATTTTAGTATTTCTGAGATATTATAAGCGCAAGGAAGTTCTCTTTGCTGCTCTGATTCTTTCTGCGGGGTATTTGCAGAGACCTTTTCATATACATATTTTACATAGCTTTATGCTTTATTTATTTGTAATATTATTATATCTTAAATATAAGGTACGAAAAAAGGTTATTACTTCTATTGATTCTCAAATGGTAAAAAAACAACAAAACAATGGCATATAAAATTTCTGTAGTAACAGTCTGTTATAATGTTTGTGATGATTTAAGAAAAACCATATTATCTGTTGCAAACCAAACGTATCAAAATCTTGAGTACATAATTATTGATGGAGATAGTTCTGATGATACTTTAGATGTAATTAATGAAAATAAATCTCATATAGATAAGTGGATAAGTGAGCCTGATAAAGGTATTTATGATGCAATGAATAAAGGTATCGATCTAGCAACAGGAGATTGGATTATCTTTATGAATGCTGGTGATTGTTTTTATAATAATACCGTTATAAGTGATGTCTTTTCAAAAAAATACAACGATGATGTAAAGCTTATTTATGGCGATGTGGCGTTGGATTTCGGTAGCCTAGGTATTTTGCCTAAAAAATTTGCTAAAATTCCTGCAGAAAAGATTCCATTTGAAATTTGTCATCAGAGTGTGTTTACTGATACAAATATATTAAAGAAAATTCATTATGATTTGTCTTTTAAAATTTGTGCAGATTGCAATTCGTTTGCCAAAATAAGTAAAATGGGTTTTAAATTAGAATATACTCCATTCTTTGTAAGCGTATTTGAAGTTGTTAACGGTGTTTCCTCTAAAAGAGTTATACAATCATATAAAGAACATGCTTTAGTTGAAGAAGTGAAAGTGTCACCACTTCATCATTTCTTAATTCTAAGCAAGTTGTATTTGAAGTGTTTTTTGCAGAAAATTTTGCCACATTCATACTATAATAAGATTCGTTTCAAGAGTATCAAAAATAGGATGGAGTATCAGTAATTTTTTTCTTAAAATGATAAATATGTTTAATACGATGTGAGTGTTATTCTTATTAATTGTCAAATAAATTATAGATATGTATTATGAATGGAGAAGAATTATTAAAAC
>NZ_QUCG01000041.1:0-32716 GCF_003473645.1 Prevotella sp. AM23-5
CATTATCTCAAATTTTAACGAACTATTGAACAAAAACAATAGAAGTATTTATCTTCTAAAATTTGATTGTTTGCTTTCATGCCAAATGCAGTATCAACATTCCAGAAATTCTCTTCAACAAAAATAGGATGATTTATAGTACCTTTTCTTCCGATAATGGTAGAACCAGCCAAGCATGTATATTCCATAGCCTTTCCGATAATACCTCCACTACCATAAATTGGATATTTACCAGTTGATGATTCTACATTTTTCTGAGATTTACCATTAACAATATCTACAACAGAAGAAATCTTACATAAGCACCATCCCTTCGGCAGCTTGCCATATTGGGGGTTATCACAAGTGATTTCTGCCTTTGGATTGATACGTTTGAGCAGTTCGCTGGCAGGCTCGTCATTGGGATCTTGCGGTACAAGTTTGCCGTGAATGGCGAGGTCGAGGATTTTGAATTTGGTCTGCTTAATTGTTTTAAGTAAATTATCCTTGCAACGCTCTATCATAGCTATCAATGAAAACCAATGCTTGACTTTTTTCAATATGCGACATTGTTCATTAATAGGAGGCAACATAACAGGAATCTTGTTTAGATTATCTTGTGATAATTTTGGCTGTGCAGAGCCTGTAATGAAATCATCCAACTTCATGGAGTTAATTACAATTGCCACAAAATCTAAAATTGATTTATCTGTTGCATCTAACACATGAGCATGATTATTCACCCAATATTTGCCATCGGCAAAGAAAGCATTGTCTTTACTTTTTGAAAGTAAATTTGCTCCATCTTCCCCTATAAGTAACAGGCGTTCATCAAACAAATACTCATCAACCTTATCAATAACACCTGCAGCTCCATAATAATCATAAACTTTATCTTTTTGTTTACAGCGAATTGCTGACGATACAGGTTTTCTTTCACCATCTCTATTAATAAGCAGCTCACCAATATCTGTGATAGCCCACCCCTTCGGCAGTTCAAACGGATAATGCGGCTTATCAGAAGTTAAATATATTGCATAAAGCTGCTGCTAGATTCTAAAAACAGAAACAAAGCATAGACACAGATAAGTTTATCATCCCTCCTTAATTATCCACTCACTGACAGTACGCTGGATGCTATCATAAATCACACCAAGAAGCTTCTCCATACTGATCTTCACCTCCTGGTTAGGATACCCCAGCCTATAACTTTTGGTGAACGGCTTATACTGCTTGATGGTGAGATAACCACTCTGATAAAGCAGAGGCAGGGCTGAAGTCATCTGCTCGGGCGACACATCGAAATCATCCACACTCACGCTCTTCTGCTCGATATCAGTCACGTTGACATGATATTTCTGCAAACCCTTGATAAGATAGCTTGGCGTACCGGAACCAAACCAGTAGGCATCAATCTTCTGACCAGACAATGCTCTTATAAGACTGAACGGATTAAACACATCCTCCGAATACTCACTGAAATGGTAGCCATCATAATATTGACGCTGCAAAGATACGGCATTTTTTCGACTCACTCTGAACTTTCGCGAAGATACGCAAAAAACAAAGAAATAGCATCTATCCGCTTTTACGCACGTGAATATTTTTTCTCGAAAAGTATCATAGTCTCATTTTTCGCCGGAAATATCATAATATATTACTGATACATAAGTATTTACATTCAATGAGACTTCTCTAAAAAAGCAGAAAGAAGTATCATGAAAGTATCATTATAGACTGTAGAAGTATCATTAAAGACAACACGATGCACGAGAAAAGACTATTAAAACATCAAGAAAAGTCAGTTTAAACATCGCAAAAAGATAGTTTAAACATCGCAAAGACTCAAAAGAATATTGCCCAAAAACAAATCCTATATTTGGGCACTCGTTGCCCACGCTATGGGCAATAGCTGCCCAGCACACGGTCTGCCGATGCCCACTTGGTGGGCTACGGATGCCCGTGTAACGGGCACAAACAGACCAACCGGAGGGCATAAAGAGACCAACTGATGAACTGAAAAAGTAGACACATCACCATGACTTATCCTGATTATATTGACATAACCATAGAACATCTACAGGTGAAATAGAGTTAAAAAAGCCAATGAGACTTCCATGATACATCTATGAGACTTCTCGGCTCAAAATCCGAGAAGTCTCATTCCCAATATCTTATTATATATCAAGTATTTAAACCACATTTTTCAAGCAAAAATGAGACTTTGATACTTTTTTCGAGAAAAAAACTTTTTCACGTAGGCAATCGATGCCCGTAAAATTTTCACGTAGGCAATCGAAGCCTAATACATGAAGATTATTCGATGATGATACCGCCATTAGGCTGAATTACCACCTTTGCCTTACCATCCTTTCCAACCTTCAAAGTCTTCTTGACAGAAGTGAAGAACTTCTCGCCCTTCTTCTTTGGCTGGTCGGTGATATAAGTAACGGTCTTACCCGCAAACATCGGCAAATCCAAGGTCAGGGCAAGAGGCTTGTCTGTAGCATTCAGTCCGCCTACGAACCATCTGCCGGCTGTAAGCGCAGCACCGGAACCATTCTCAACACTCGACTTGCGAGCCACTACCGCATACTTGGTTGGATAACCGGCAATAAACTTGGTATCCTCCCATGCAGTTGGTACATTCTTGAGCCAATCCAACTCCCACTGTGGTACATCCTGCAAATTGTTAGGATAGAGACAGATGCAGTTTACGCTGCTCTGGTTGGTGATGGCAGTAGCCATCTCGAACACATCGCTGGTATAACGCTGGTGGCGGCTCTTGTTATCCTTAGAGAAATACTTGTTCATCATCACGCCACCCCAGTCGAAACTAGCTACGACGTTTCTTGAGAATGGATGCATCGTCATCTCGAAAGCCTCCTTCTTGGCATGATAATCCGTGAAATATACATTCTCTGAAGCCAAGGCAGCCTCGCTGGATACATAGTTAGGATACATGCGTTCCCAACCACGTGGCAAGGTGCAGCCATGGAAGATGACCTCCAAGCCATAATCGTTGGCATCGCTGAGGATATCCTCGTAAAGCTTCATCGTCTCCTGCTTGTCGCCACCGAAGAAATCCACCTTGATGCCTACCACGCCTATCTTCTTCATCCAAGCCATCTCCTTCTTGCGGGCGATGGAATTATTCATGATCTGACGAGGAGTCTGAGGAGCATCATTCTCGAAACCGTTGGAATTGTACCAGAGCATCAGGCTTACCTTCTTGCTCTTGGCATACTTGCTCAACTCTTCGATGCGCTTTCTGCCTATCTGCTTGTCCCACAAGGCATCCACCAATACGGCTTCATACTCCTGAGCAGCAGCAACATCTATCATCTTCACCTGATCATCATAGTTGACAGAGTTATCCTGCCAGATGAGCCAGCTCCAGGTATAGCGGGAAGGCTTGTAGGTCTGGGATGCCTCATACAAAGGCTCCACCACATCGTAAGGGATGGTGGTCTCTACGACAGGAGCCAGCGATGAACCTACGGTGATGGTACGCCAAGGAGTCTCACCCGGCAATGGGATACCGGCAAATTCAGAACCGATGCCATTGTTCTCACCCTTCTGAGGGAAGGCTACGGTATAGCCCTTGCCTGGCTCGTAATCAGAAAGACGACTGCCTGGATAAGCGCTCGACACACCGGTTTCGCTGACCAGTACCCATCCATCGTTTCCTACCTTGAAGAGACAAGGAAAAGTATAGCCTACACCAAACTGCGACTTCACGTTCATCGGAGCATCCGGAGTATATTCCTCCTCATAAGATGGCTTGGTGCGCTCCCAACCGGTCATCGGAGTAATCTGAGGACAGAGGAAGGTAGTGGTCTTCTCCGGGAAATTGAATCCACTCACCTCATTATAGATAATCACCGACTTAGGATTATCCTTCTTAGGACGGCTCATCTCATACTTGTAGGCGAGGTCGTTGTTGCTTACATGAAGATGGAGGGTCATGGAATCCTTCTTACTGTTGAGGAAACCGATGGTAGCATCCACCACATCCTTCTTGATGTCACTCTTCTTGATGCGGGTCATCTTGTAAGAAAGCGGCTTCACTTCCCCACCCTTTAGGATGCCCATGGTGAGATCCTTTGAGAAATCACCATAATTGGCAACCAGACCGAGCGCCGAAGTTCCCAGCATCTGCTTGCCATTGTAATCTACCGTGTAGGAAGCCTTGCCTCCCTCACAAGCAACATTCACCACCAATTTACCGTCTGGCGACTTCACTGTATAGTTGTTAGCCTGCATACCCAAAGCAGCAAGCAACAAAATACCAGCGATACTCATTTTTTGCTTCATATTATTTTCTTCTTAGGTTTGATTTATTTTAATGCCTGCAAAGATAAGCAAAATCTTGAAGAAAGAGGAGAAATAATCATTTAAAAATAGATATTTTTCGCTAATTTAAAGGGATTTAATGCCAAAAACCCCCGACATCACGTCCAGGCTTTTGAGTTTTTGAATGTTTCAGCATTCAGACATGCCGATTCCTGCGTTCGCAAATACCGATTTCCACCCCGTAGCCTTGCGGTCCCTTTCATAAAAAAAACATAATTTTCACCTTATATATATAATAAGAGCATTTTTTTTATTATCTTTGCACCTATAATAATACGTACGTAAAGAATGAAAGAATTTGTAATATCAGAAGTCAAGGCGGAAACCGCTGTGCTGGTGGGTCTTATTACCAAGACACAGGACGAAGCCAAGACCAAGGAATATCTCGACGAGTTGGAATTTCTTGCAGATACCGCAGGCGCCGTCACCGTGAAGCGATTCACGCAGAAGGTGGTGTCGCCAAACCAGACCACCTATGTGGGAAAGGGTAAGCTGGAGGAAATCAAGCAATACATCAAGGACGAGGAAGAGGAAGACAGAGAAGTAGGTATGGTGATCTTCGATGATGAACTCTCTGCCAAGCAAATCCGAAATATCGAGCAGGAATTGCAGGTGAAGATTCTCGACCGTACTTCGCTCATCCTCGACATCTTCGCCATGCGTGCCCAGACTGCTGCTGCCAAGACGCAGGTAGAGCTGGCACAATACCGATACATGCTGCCAAGACTGCAGCGACTCTGGACTCACCTGGAGCGACAGGGCGGTGGTTCTGGTTCCGGTGGCGGAAAGGGATCGGTAGGTCTGCGTGGACCGGGTGAGACCCAGCTCGAGATGGACCGCCGTATCATCCTCGGCAGAATGAGCCTGCTCAAGGAGCGACTCGCAGAAATAGACAAGCAGAAGACTACCCAGCGCAAGAACCGCGGAAGAATGATCCGCGTGGCTCTCGTGGGCTATACCAACGTGGGAAAATCCACCATCATGAACCTGCTCAGCAAGAGCGAGGTGTTTGCAGAAAACAAGCTCTTTGCTACCCTCGATACCACCGTGAGAAAGGTGGTGGTAGATAACCTGCCATTCCTCCTTGCCGACACCGTAGGATTCATCCGCAAGCTGCCTACCGACCTGGTGGATTCCTTCAAGAGCACCCTGGATGAGACCCGTGAGGCAGACCTCCTGCTGCACGTGGTGGATATCTCCCACCCAGACTTCGAGGAGCAGATCCAGGTAGTGGAAAAGACCCTGGAGGAAATAGGATGCTCCGACAAGCCTTCGATGATCATCTTCAACAAGATAGACAACTACTCCTGGGTGGAGAAGGAGGAAGACGACCTCACTCCGATGGAGAAGGAGAACATCCCGCTGGAAGATCTCAAGAAAACCTGGATGGCAAAGCTCAACGACGACTGTCTCTTCATCTCTGCAAAGAACAAGGAGAACATCGACGAGTTCCGAGAGGTGCTATATAAAAAGGTAAGAGAACTGCACGTACAGAAGTATCCATACAACGACTTCCTGTACCAGGATTACGAATAATTCCCTAAAAACATATCAACAATGAATGACTACAGATCTCTGACCTCCGAGGAAATCGAGGTACTCAAGAGCAACGACTGCTGGGCTGAAGACTGGACTTCAATCAATGTTTCAGAAGACTTCAAGCCCAACTACATGCATCGCGTGATGCTCTATGGCGAGGTAAACATCGGTGCCTTCAACAAGAATGTGGAGGTGAGCCAAGGCTTCGTAAAGCATTCCGGCATCAACAATGCCACCCTGAGAAACGTAACCATCGGAGACGACTGTCTCATCGAGAACGTGGGCAACTTCATCAATAACTACACCATTGGTGATGACTGCTACATCTCCAACATCTCTACGATGGAAACCACCGAGGGAGCTACCTTCGGCGAGGGTAACCTGGTGAGCGTGCTCAACGAGGTGGGCGAAGGAAACGTGATTCTCTTCTCCGACCTCAACAGCCAGCTGGCTGCCTTCATGGTGAAGCATTTCTCCGACAAGGAACTGAAGGAGAACATCCGACAGCTCATCAAGACCGACATCGAAAACAAGGCGCCGGAAAGAGGACAGATTGGCAGCAACGTGAAGATTGTGAACACCAAGGAGATTACCAACTGCGTAATCAACGACCTCTGCGAGGTAAACGGTGCTTCACGACTCAGCGACTGTACGCTGCTCGGTTCGGTTCACGGCAACGTATATATCGGCACGGGAGTCATCATCGAAAACTCTATCATCGCCGAGGGTTCCAGCGTTATCAACAGCGTGAAGATACAGGACTGCTTCGTGGGCGAAGCCTGCCAGCTGAGCAACGGTTTTACAGCCTCAGCCTCCGTATTCTTTGCCAACAGCTATATGAGCAACGGTGAGGCGTGCGCCGCCTTCTGTGGTCCATTCACTGCATCGCATCATAAGAGCAGTCTGCTTATCGGCGGAATGTTCTCATTCTATAATGCCGGTTCAGCCACCAACTTCAGCAACCATGCCTACAAGATGGGTCCTATGCACTGGGGCATCCTGGAGCGTGGTTCGAAGACAGCCAGCGGTGCCTACCTGCTGATGCCAGCCACCCTGGGTTCGTTCTCAGTATGCTTCGGCAAGCTGATGCACCACCCTAACACCCGCAACCTGCCATTCGCCTATCTGATAGCCGATGGCGACAAGATGTTCCTCATCCCAGGCAGAAACATCACCACCGTGGGTCTGTACCGCGACATCAAGAAGTGGCCGAAACGAGATCTCCGTGCTCCTGAAAACCGCAAGAGCATCGTGAACTTCGACTGGCTCTCTCCTTTCTCCGTGGGCGAAATTCTGAAGGGCAAGAAGATTCTGGAGAGTCTCCGCGAGGTAACGGGCGACAATGTATCGCAGTATCTCTATCACGAGTACATCATCCCTGCTACATCGCTCCATAAGGGCATCAAATACTACGACATCGCCTTGAGAATCTATATGGGTGCCGTGCTGAAGCGAGTGCTGAAACGGGATCCAGCCATCACCCCTCCATCTACCCAGACAGGCGTGGGCGACTGGGATGACCTCTCAGGACTCCTGCTTCCGGTAAGCGAGGAAGACCGCATCGTGAAGGATATGAGAGAAGGCAACATCGAGACCATCCAGCAGCTGCTGGATCGCTTCGAGGAGATCAACAACAACTATCGTGAATATCAGTGGGCATGGACCTACAGCGTGATCTGCGATTACTACGGAATCTCTGAGATTACGCTGGAAGATGCCAACCGCATTCACGAAGACTATATCCGTGCCCGCCGCTCCTGGATTGCGGAAATCAAGAAGGATGCGGAGAAGGAGTATGCGATGGGAGATGTGGAGGAAGAAGTATTCAGAAACTTCGTGGACAACCTCGACAAGGAAGTGGAATATGAGAACTAAGGTTCGTCAGCCCCCTTCTTCAATGAAAGAATATACATCAAAGATAGAATATACATAAACATTATAAATAACTTATAAATATACAAAAACGTAGTTATGGCAAACATTCCTGATTTCAAGTACGCTCCAATGTTTCAGCTTGGAGAGGACAAGACAGAGTATCGCCTTATCTCTAAGGAAGGCGTAAGCACAGCAGAGTTCGAGGGTAAGACTATCCTCAAGGTTTCAAAGGAAGCTTTGACTTTGCTCGCACAGCAGGGTTTCCACGACGTAGAGTTCAAGCTCCGTCGTGAGCACAACCTCCAGGTGGCTAAGATTCTCAGCGACCCAGAGGCTTCAGAGAACGACAAGTACGTAGCGCTCCAGTTCCTTCGCAATGCAGAGACTGCCGTTAAGGGCATCCTCCCATTCTGCCAGGATACAGGTACAGCTATCATCCACGGTGAGAAGGGTCAGCGTGTATGGACCGACTTCGAGGATGAAGAGGCTTTGAGCCTGGGTGTATATAACACCTTTACACAGGACAACCTCCGCTATTCTCAGAACGCTCCTCTCAACATGTATGATGAGGTGAACACCCGTTGCAACCTCCCTGCTCAGATCGATATCGAGGCTACAGAGGGCGACGAGTACCGCTTTGTAATGGTAGCTAAGGGTGGTGGCTCTGCCAATAAGACTTACTTCTACCCTATGACCAAGGCTACTATCCAGAACGAGGGTACACTGCTCCCATTCCTTGTAGAAAAGATGAAGAGTCTGGGTACAGCTGCATGTCCTCCTTACCACATCGCATTCGTTATCGGTGGTACTTCTGCAGAGAAGAACCTTCTTACCGTGAAGTTGGCTTCCATCAAGTACTATGATGAGTTGCCTACTACAGGTGATGAGACCGGTCGTGCTTTCCGCGATGTAGAGTTGGAGAACAAGCTCCTCGAAGAGGCTCACAAGATTGGTCTGGGTGCACAGTTCGGCGGTAAGTATCTGGCTCACGATATCCGCGTCATCCGTCTGCCTCGTCACGGCGCAAGCTGCCCTATCGGTATGGGTGTAAGCTGCTCTGCCGACCGTAACATCAAGGCTAAGATCAACAAGGACGGTATCTGGTTGGAGAAGATGGATGAGAACCCAACAGAGCTGATTCCTGAGGAGCTCCGCAACCCAGGTGAGGGTACCAAGGGTATCGAGATTGACCTCGACAAGGGTATCGATGCAGTACGTGCCGAGTTGAGCAAGTATCCTGTAAGCACCCGTGTAAACCTGAAGGGTACCATCATCGTGGCTCGTGACATCGCTCATGCCAAGCTCAAGGCTCGTCTGGATGCAGGTGAGGAGATGCCAGCGTACTTCAAGAACCACCCTATCCTCTATGCAGGACCAGCCAAGACTCCAGAGGGCTATCCATGTGGCTCTATGGGACCTACCACAGCTAACCGTATGGACCCATACGTAGATGAGTTCCAGGATCACGGTGCTAGCTTGGTAATGATTGCCAAGGGTAACCGTGGTGATGTTGTTACAGAGGCTTGCAAGAAGCACGGTGGTTTCTACCTCGGTACTATCGGTGGTGTAGCTGCTGTTCTCTCTCAGAGTTCTATCAAGAGCATCGAGTGCGTAGAGTACCCTGAGCTCGGTATGGAGGCTATCTGGAAGATTACCGTAGAGGACTTCCCTGCATTCATCCTCGTAGATGACAAGGGCAACGACTTCTTCAAGCAGTTGAAGCCTTGGACTCCTTGCAAGGAATGCCAGAAGTAATGACACAGACATTATCATATTAAAAAAGCTCAGGGCCATCAGCCTTGAGCTTTTTTCTTTATCTGTATTTCTTTTAAAGGTCCTTTTACTTTTTTACCTTTTTACCTTTAAATTATTCTTCACAGATAAACTGCTTTTTCATAATTCCATGTTTTCCTAAAAAAAATAGAGCTGCTATCTACTCTTCACAAGCAGATAGCAGCTAATCAATCAACATTAAACCTATATATCAACTATTCACTAAAAACCAACAATTCAAACTAATACTTACTGCCCAAATGGGGAGCCTTACAATGTATATTCCTCTGGAATCTGAGGCATTGCACCATTCTGGGTACAAACGTATGCACTTACCTTAACGGCAAGCTCGTGTGCCTCCTGGATGCTCTTACCCTTCAGAATGCTGGCACAGAAAGTACCGGTGAAGCTATCGCCTGCACCTACGGTATCAGCCACCTCAACCTTTGGAGTCTCCTGAAATGACTTCACACCTGGGGCAAAGACATAGCTGCCATTCACACCGCAGGTCAATACGAGCATATCGAGATTGTACTTGCCGAGAATCAACCAGCACTTGTTCTCGATATCCAAACCTGGATAACCGAAGAGACGACCGATGGTAATCAACTCCTCATCGTTAATCTTCAACACATTGCAGCGCTTCAAACTCTCAGTAATCACCTCCGGAGTATAGAAGTTCTGACGGAGATTGATGTCGAAAATCTTCAGACAATCCTCTGGAGTATGATCGAGGAACTGATAGATGGTCTTGCGGCTAACCTCACTGCGCTGAGCCAGAGAGCCCCAGCAAACAGCACCGGCATTGGCAGCAATCTCCTTGATATCATCGGTGAATGGGATGTTATCCCAAGCCACACCCTGCTTGATATCGTATGTAGGAACACCCTCCTTGTCGAGCTGCACCTGAACGGTACCTGTAGGGAATTCTACCTCAGGCATCACATACTTGAGCTTCTTCTCATCGAGCAGGCGGAGAGCTGTGTCGCCCAATGCATCCTTACCCACAGCACTGACGGCTACAGAATGCAAACCATGCTGACCAGCGTGGTAAGCGAAGTTGGCAGGAGCACCGCCGAGTTGAGAACCAGTAGGGAGAACGTCAAAGAGAATCTCACCCAAACCTACACAATATTTTGTATCTAAATTCTTTGTTTCCATAATTACACCTTATTATATATATACGTTATAAACGATAGTAAACGTTTTTTATTATGCTTGCAATGATAACCTGCGGATTATAACTTGCGGATATAAGTGAAGAGATAAACTACACCTACTGCCATGACTGCCACGGCACCTACCTGACCGAATGTATCGCTGGCGAATCCCATGAACAATGGGAAGATGGTACCACCAAAGAGTCCCATGATCATCAATCCACTCACCTCGTTCTTCTTATCAGGCATGGCAAGAAGTGCCTGAGAGAAAATCATGGAGAACACGTTAGAGTTGCCATATCCCACCAGGGCGATGGCGATATAAAGCATCATCTTGCTCTCGCCTACCCACATGCCTATCATACTCAGAGCCATCATCACTACGCTGATGAGGAAGAAAGTGCGGGTCTTCATCATGCGGAGGAAAACGGTACCGGTGAAACATCCGATGGTACGGAAGATGAAGTAGAGCGATGTAGCGAAGGCAGCCTCGTTCAGCGTCCATCCCAGACGCTCCATCAGAATTTTAGGAGCTGTGGTATTGGTACCCACATCGATGCCTACATGGCACATGATACCGATGAAGGAAAGCAGCACGATAGGTTTGCCGAGCAACTTGAAGCACTCGCCAAAGCCGGAAGCCTTACCCTCGTTCTTCTCCTCCTCGATAGGTGTACCAGCCAGGAAGAAGGTAGCTGCGATTCCGATAACCATATAGATTGGGAAGAGGATTCTCCAGCCCAAACCGAAGGTTGGAATGCTTGCCATGGCGCCCCACATGGCGATGTATGGTGCCAGGAAGGAAGCTATCGCCTTCACGAACTGACCAAAAGTCAAAGTAGAAGCAAGATTCCTGCCTGATGTCACCACGGAAACCAGCGGGTTCAGGGAGGTCTGCATCAAGGCATTTCCGATGCCGAGCAATGAGAACGACACGAGCATCAGCTCAAAGTTTTCGCCAAAGATAGGCAAAAGGAGGGAGATGACGGTAACGAGCAAAGACAGGAGCACTGTCTTCTTTCTACCTATTTTATTCATCAAGATTCCTGTTGGAACCGAGAAGATGAGAAACCAGAAGAATACCAGCGATGGGAACAGATTGGCTGTTGCATCATTGAGGTTGAGATCTTCCTTTACGTAGTTGGAGGCGATGCCTACCAAATCTACAAATCCCATGGCGAAGAAACAGAGCATCACCGGGATAATTGATAACTTTGATGATTTATTCATAATTGTTAGCGTTATTGTTTCTATTTTGCTGGTGCAAAGGTAGCGATAAACGATACAATATATCATAAAATATCGTTCATCGGCTACCATTTTTGTTGCATTGTTACATCAGTAACACGCTAAGAAACAATTATCTTATAGATTCAGTTCTTAACAGATGAGGTTACTTGATGTCGTAAACCTGGTACTTACCCTTTCCCTTTACAGTAACCTTGTTGTAAGGCTTGCTTGGGAACACGAGATTGGTCATGGACATCTTGCCGTCAGCATCCAGAGCCTCGATGCTGCTCTTGTCGATGAAGATACGCAGCTGGCTGATCTTGCCGTAGGTTGGAGCTTTGGTGACTGCAGCGAAGTCCTTGCTGAAATCCACCTTACCACTCTTGGTTCTATCCATTGAGAAGGTTTCTGCCTTGGCATCGTAGTTCATCACTACCTTCTCGCCCTTGTCGTTGCTCAAAGTGATAGTAGCATTTCCCTTCAGATTCACAACCATCTCGCAAGATTCTGTGAGTTTCTTGCCTACCTTCTTGCTTCTTGCTGCTGTCATCTCTGGAGAAGGAACCACGCTGCAATAAGTTTCACCCTTATACTCGAAGAGACCTAAATCGCGAGGAATAGAGTTGCCTGAACGGTACTGCTGGGTAGGAACCTGGTTGGCATACTGCCAGTTGCTCATCCAGGCAATAGCCACGTGGCGACCCTCTGGTGCGTTATCAAAGGTAACTGTAGCATAATGATCCTTTCCGTAATCCATCCACTTGGTCACCTCAGGCTTGCTTTCGCAAGTAAACTTGTGTCCGTCGAAATCACCTACGAAATACTGGGTTGCTGAACCACCGGATGGACCGCCAGGGTTGATGTTGCAGATGAGCATCCACTTCTCCTTATCGGTGCCACGAACCTTCAACTTCATCAGGTCTGGGCATTCCCAAACACCACCGTGGTTGCCATACTTCTCACCAAAAGAGCTTTCGTATTTCCAATCTTTCAAGTTATCTGAAGAATAGATTTCCATGTGCTGACCGGCAGCCAGAATCATATTCCACTTCTTGATATCCTCGTTCCAGAACATGTGAGGGTCACGGAAATCAGGCACATTGCTGGTGATGATCGGATTCCCCTCATATTTGGTAAAGGTCTTGCCGTTATCTGTACTGTAAGCCATGCTCTGTGTCTGGTTCTCACCAGCCGAAGTGTAGAGAGCCACAACAGCACCCTTGCCCAAACCAGCGGTATTATTCTTATCCACAACGGCAGAACCGCTGAAAATGGTACCAATTGCATCTGGCTGGATAGGGGCACCCTGGAACTTCCAATGTACCAAGTCGGTAGATGTAGAATGTCCCCAGGTCATATTCTCCCACTGTGATCCGTAAGGATTATACTGGAAATAGAGATTCCATACGCCATCCTTATAGAACATACCATTAGGATCGTTCATCCATCCGTAAGCAGGAGTGTGATGGAAATCCGGACGATACTGCTCGCGATTCTTCATATCGAAAGTATCAGAGAACTTCATGTTCTCCCAGCAAGTGAGGGCGTTCAAACCCTCCTTGCTATAATCGCCATTGACATGGATATCGAGAGCCAGGCCCTTCAAACCGGCAAACTCATTCATATAGAGAGGCACGTAATAATCTACGTGGTCTTTAGCCAACTTCACATTGAAGGCTTTCACCTGTTTGTTGTTGGCTATCACCTTAATATTTGCCATCTCTGCATTTTCCTGCACAGGGAGCAAGAGACACTTCTGGTTCTGGCTCTCCTGGCTGATGCGATAGAGACAGTGATTATTGCTCAAAAAGGAAGCCTGCTGGGCATAACTGGCGGTAAAACCGCAAAGAGCGACAAGCGCTGAAATAAATATCTTTTTCATTGTCTAAGTTTCTGAAATTATTATCTAAAAATACCGATAGGTAATTACTCATATCCCTTATTCTGCTTATAAAGACCAGGAATGTAATACAGCTGGTTATATGGAACCGGATAGAACTCGTTCTTGCCCGGTGTGAACTTGGCATCCTTCAAGTATTGTGCGTATGTTTGCTCTCCATACTGATCTTTCTTCTCAGATTCGAAATACTTGTTCAGTGTCTCAGAAGCAATGCCCCAGCGGCGCAAGTCGAAGAAGCGGCCGTTCTCCATAGCCATTTCCAGACGACGCTCCCAGCGAAGACACTTTCTTGCCGTCTCCTTATCCTGGAAATAAGACTCCGGATAGAGGGCTATATCACATTGATCCTTGGCATATTCAATATGCTTATCCACAGAATTCTTGGCTCTCTGACGGATATCGTTGATGATGGTACGAGCCTCAGCCAGACGGCCCAACTCTATCAAAGCCTCAGCGCGCATCAACATGATGTCGCTATAACGGAGCACGTAGTCGTTCATGGCAAACGCCTGCCAAGAGCCATTGAATGTCTCACCCTTAGAACGCTGTGGTACTTCCTTCAGAGAGGTATAGTAACCATAAACGTTTGGTGTACGAGAGTTGGCCGTAGTCATCGTGTATTCTGACTCATATTTATATGGGAAGGTAGGCATTCCTACTGTATGGAACAAACGTGGATCCCATTTCTGACTATTAGGCTCACCGTTTACAGGATAATCACAAGTCTTGTTGTAGTCATCAAACTCAGGAAGTCCGTTCTTGGTCTTGAAGGCATTCACCAGGTCTTGTGAAGGCTTGTGGAAATCCCATCCGCAAGACCACATACCCCAACAGCCATTCAGCACGTTAGACCAGTTGCCACGTCCGAAGGTAGTATGGTCCTCGCTATAGTCGGAAGCCTGTACGGCAAAAACTGACTCCTTGCTGTTCTTATTGTCAGGCAGGAAGATGTCGCCGAAGTCTGCCATGTAACCATAGTCTGAATTCTTCACCACATCAGTATAGTCGACAACCTTCTGCATATACTCCTTATTAATATGGTCAACACCATCAGTTGCCTCATAGCCATCACCCCAGGCAATGGTAAGATAACACTTAGCCAGATAACCTGCGGCAGCAATCTTGTTGACACGACCGCCATCCTTCTGCTTAGCAGGAAGTACATCGTATGCTGCCTGGAAGTCAGCAATCACCTTTTGCCACAATTCCTCGTAAGTAAACTGAGTGTTTGATGTGCTCTCTGTTGCTTTATCCTCATAAACCTTCTCGTCTATCCAAGGAATCTGACGATACATGGTAAGTAACTTGAAATAGAAATGAGCACGGAGAAAGCGAACCTCTGCCTCACGCTGCTTGGTTAGCTCAGCACCCAGTGTGCTCTCACCATTCTGCTGCAAAGAAACCAAGGCACGGTTGCAACGGGAAACGGCACAATAGAGACGATACCATAACTCGTCGAGTTCGCCCTTAGTAGAGGTCAAGGTACTCCAGATCTCCACATCGTGATAACCGGTGTCACCGGTACCACCGCCACCCTTCAAACAATCGTCTGAAGAAAGGTCGCCGTATGGCCAAAGGTTGAATGGGTAAGAATACCAACAGTCGCCCAACATCGCATAGGCACTGTTTACCATCTTGTCTGGCTCGCTGAAAGCCTTGTCTTCATCAACCACAGCTGTTGGGGTGTAATCCAGGAAATCATCACAACTGGTGAATGTTCCTATCAGTGCTGCTGCAAGCACCATTGTATATAACTTTTTCATCTTAGAATTCTCTTTAAAAATATGAAACATTTTAGAAACCTACCTGAAGTCCGAATGATACGGATGTTGAAAGCGGATAGTTCCAGTTTGGATTCTCTGGGTCTGAACAGGTCAGGCTATTGCTCTTGATGGTCAAAAGATTCTGACCTGAGAGATAGACACGGGCACTTGTCATCTTCAACTTAGAGAGGATGCTGCTTGGGATGGTGTAACCCACCTGCAAGGTACGCAACTTCAAGTAAGATCCATTCTCAACGTAGTAAGAGGAAGCACGACCCTCATCGGCTGTGTTCATGGTGCTCAGACGTGGGATAGAAGAACCGGTATTGTTGGTATTCCAAGCATCGAGCAAACGGGTACCCTTGTTAGAACCACCATCAGTAATAGCCCAGAAGTCGGTCTGGAACTTTTGGTTGTTATACACATCCTGGTCATAGACACCCTGCCAGAACATACTGAAATCAAAGCCCTTGTAGTTGAGAGCAATATTCAAACCATAAGAGAAGGCTGGCACAGGGTCGAAAATCCAAGTCTGGTCATCTGAAGTAATTCCATTTTTACCATCTAAGTCCTTGTATTTCAATCCACCGACACGTGCGTTTGGCTGTCCAGACTTATCTACTTCTTCCTGATTCTGGAAAATTCCATCGGCTACATAACCTACGATAGAACCATAAGACTTGCCACTCTGCACCAGGTTTTCCGTAGATGTGTGAGCGTAAGCACCTGTTGTTGTTGCTGGCAAATAAGTAACCTTGTTGCGGAAGAAATCCAGATTGCCGTTCACGTCGATGCCAAGTCCATTAGCCAAGGTCTTGCGATAGCCCACGGTGAACTCCATACCCCAGTTGCGGAGCGAAGGACCATTCTGCCATGAATTTCCACCTTCACCAGTTGCACCCAGATAAGCAGGATTAATCAACATATCCTTCACATTCTTAATATAGGCATCCACTGTACCATAGAGGGTGTTGCCAAACAGGGTGTAATCCAAACCTACGTTATACTGGGTAGCAGCCTCCCATTTCAAGTTAGGGTTAGCCAACTGTGTGGCACGATAACCAGAAGGGAAGGTACCTGAACCTTGCAGGAAGAGGTCGTATGCAGTAGAGGTTACACGGTCTAATCCGTAATCCACTACATAAAGACCAAACTGTGCATTGTTGTCGATAGCCTGGTTACCCGTCTGACCCCAAGAGAGTCGCAGCTTGGCATCATCCAACCAATCCTTCTTCAGAAGATTGGAGAATCGGAAGCCGAGGGATGCAGCAGGGAAAGTACCCCAGCGATGAGCCTTACCGAAACGTGATGAACCATCATGACGGATAGTGAAGGAAGCCAGGAGGAGATCATCCCAGTTGTAGTTCACCTTTCCAAAGAAAGAAGCCAGGCGATAGCCTACCTTTGCACCCGAGTTACGCATCGTTCCTGTTGCAGCATTTGGCCACATATAATCTTTATCTTCCAGCGCATAGCCTTCTGAATAGGCTGAGAAATCGATAACCGACTGCTTGGAAAATTCCATACCACCGAGTACATCGATATTGTGCTTGCCTATCTGGGTAACGTACTGGGCTGTGTTAGACCATGTCCAGTTAGTCTCATTGTTATTCGAGAGCGTTGTCTTGGCGATGTCATTGTTGACAATATCGGAATGATAAGTATTCGTCATCGCATTGATAAACGATGTCTTGAAATCCAAACCGAAGTTAGAACGCAGGGTCAATCCCTTGACAGGCTTCAATTCTACAAAAGCATTACCGAAGATGCGCCAGTAGTCGAGGTGGTTGTTGCGGTTCTGATACTGCTCACGACAAGGGTTCTGACGGTCGGCCATACTACCCACTGGACCAGCGAAGGTCTTGCCATCTTCTTCGTAAACCGGAACGATAGAAGGCATCTTCAAGGCATTCTCCATCGGATGGCAATCTACCTGAGAGGTATAAGTCAATGTTACATTCTCGCCTACGGTAACAATCTTGTTCAAATTCCAAGAGGTATTCAAACGAGCTGAGATATTCTCGAAGTCGGTATATTTCAAGACTCCCTCATTGTTCTTGTATCCCAAGGAGAACATGGCGCTATGCTTGTCATTGGCATGAGATACAGAGAGGTCGTAGTTCTGCGAGAAACCTGTGCGAGAGATTTCATCGAGCCAGTCGGTATCTGAGAATCGCATGGTCTTCTTGGCATTGATGTAGCCATCATATCGACCATTGATCGTATAGTTCTGATACTGGTTGGTAGCAGGATTCCAAACGGTGATTGGAGTTCCAGAGGCCGCATTCAAGTCGATGCCGTAGTTGGCAGCATAAGCTACAGGATCGAGTCCATCGTTCAGGGCTGCCTGAGCCATCGCAGTAGCATACTGGCTGGAGTTCATCAGCTTCATCTTCGACTGGTTGGAATAGAACTGTGCAGTGAGGTTGGCAGAGAAGTCAACAGCAACCTTGCTACCCTTCTTACCTTTCTTGGTGGTGATGATGATGACACCATTCGATGCACGGGAACCATAGATAGAAGCCGAAGCGGCATCCTTCAAAACCTGCATACTCTCAATATCATTTGTATTGAGGGTATTCAATGCCATAGTGGTAGGCACACCATCTATGATGTAAAGAGGGTCCTGAGAAGAGTTGAAAGAACCGATACCACGAATACGCACGGTTCCAGAACCAATAGGAGAACCATCAGTAGTAACAGTCATACCAGGAACACGACCCTGCAAAGCACGCATTGGGTCAGTCTCTGAACTTGTCTTCAGGTTCTTGGTTGAAACCACAGCCACGGAACCGGTCAAGTCAGCCTTCTTCTGAGTGGTATAACCTGTTACAACCACTTCCTGCAAGTCGTTGGCATCTTCCTGAAGTGTTACCACCATATTGTCTGAAGCCTTTACTTCTTGCGTCTTATATCCAATATAAGATATAACAAGTGTGGAACCAGGAGCACATTCTACATGAAAGTTACCATCAAAGTCGGTAACAGTACCAGTCTTTGTGCCTTTCACCATGACAGATGCACCAATGACTGTCTCACCAGCAGCATCTTTCACAATGCCATTTACATTTACCTGTTGTGCACTAGCTACGGTGCAAACAGTACAGAGCGCAGAGCTCATCAGTAATCTTGAAAGATTGTTCATACTATTTCTAACGTTTTAAGTTTCAAAATTGTTTTATTTTAATTTCTGCCGCAAAATTAGGCAAAGAATGGTAACATAAATAAAAAAAATCGTTCCTGCAACAGTAATTATGTTACATGAAACGATTTTCGAATCTTACGCCACGATTTTAAAATACTTATTTTAAAGGAGTTAGAAAACTATTTCTTTTTAGATGCCTGTTCATTTCTAAAATCGGTAGGAAGAACTCCAAACTGCTTCTTGAAACAGGAAGAGAAATAGCCCGGTAACGCAAAGCCTACTTCTGCCGAAACTTCAGAGATTGTCTTGTCTGTTTGCTGCAAGAGGGTATAGGCTCTCTGCAGGCGCATCTCTTTCAGGAGCTCGGCAGGCGTTTTTCCTGTCATAGCCTTCACCTTGCGATAGAGCTGCACCTTGCTCAACTGCATCTGGGCTCCCAAATCATCCATCTTCATATCAGCATTGCCCATATTCTCAAGGATTTTCTTCTTGAAACGATCCATGAAGTAACGATCACTCTCATCCAGATGATTCAGTTCAGCAGCCCAGCCCTCTTTGTTCTCGATGAATCCACGAGCCACGGCTTTCTGTTTCTGCAGCTTCTTTCTATATACCTTATATATATAGTAGATGACAAAGAGCAGAACCAATACGATGACGATGGCAACAATAATCATCCATTTCTGAATACGGGAAACCTCTGAATAAGAATCAAGACTGTCAGAAATCTGATCCAGATTCTTCATCTTGGCTTCCAAATCCTGATATTGTAGGGCGATGGCATCGCAGTTTTCCTGGGTAGCAAGAAATGATTTCATCACATTATTCTTCTTATAGGGTTTACCCTGAAGGATATTCATCGCCAATCCCATAATCTTTTCGCCCTGGGTAGGATAGACATAAGAAGCTGCAAACTGTCCTCTCTTCACTCTATCCACTCCTTCCCATTCTCCAGGCAATCCATCAATGCCTACTATCAGTATCTGCTTATCAATGCCTCGTCTCTCTGCTTCCAGAAAGGCTCCTATGGCACCCAAGTCGCTATGTCCGAACACGCCATCCGCATGTCCGCCCTTATCCAGATATTGCTTCAATAACTCCTGGGCACGCTCCATCTTCCAGTTGCTTTCTAGGGTAACCACCTTGATTCCCGGATAATTCTTCATCACCTCGTGGAAACCACGATGGCGCTCAATGACAGGGGAAGCATCCTTCAAGCCCGTAATCTCAACAACGGTACCTTTTCCATCCAGTTTACTGGCAAGAAAGCGTGCTACTTCCCTACCCGCTTCTACATTATCGCCACCGATGGAAGCAGTATAATGGGTTGTCTTTACCTTTCTGTCGAAGAGAATAACCGGGATATGCGCACGATAAGCTCGCTCGATGGCAGGTGTTACATCATTCACGTTATCAGGAGCAACAACGATAAGATCTACCTTCCTGGCTATCATACTGTCTATCTGGCGAGCCTGGCGTTGCCCGTCATTCTCTGCAGTAGTAAACAGCAAATCCACATTCTTATATTGATACTGCGCCAGTCGAATCTCATTATTCACCTTCTCGCGCCAAACTCCGCTGCAGCATTGCGACACACCAATCACCATCTTCTTCTGGGTGCATGAATCCAGAAGAAGAAGCATACTACTAAGTAATACTATTAATATAATATAGAGTCTTTTCATTAATTTCATACTTCTTCCATCCGTTTAAGTTCCCACCCCTCAAACTGCATGATGATGAGATGGAGTTTTGTGCCTTGGCGCAAAGCCTCAACCCTTGGAGCCTCAGCATATCGATGAATCTGATCAACAGCCTCACGCCACTGTTTCTCCGCCTTGATCATAGGCTTGCCATCTTCCGTAAGCTCACCTTCAACTATCGCAGAGAAATCTTTCTTAGAAAGAACCTTCAATTCCAGAATGTAGCTATGCTGACTGGCATAATGGGTAAGGTCTGGCAAAAGGAAGAAATCACAATAGCCATGATTCAACTCCAACTCTGGAGCCGTGATATAATAATCATTCAGATTCAGATAAGCCATGAAGAATCCCTGCAGGTTTCGCTCAGCCTCAATGCCATCACGCACCGATGAAACCTTGGCATAGGCATCCGCCATGAAGCGCAATCCTTCTTCCCACTTACCATCGTATGCCATGTCATAATAGTAATCGGTGAGCTGGTTGACATCCACATAAGCCTTTGCCTGATACTCCTCTTCCAGATAACCATAATACTGCTTGCGGACATTATTGTTCGGAATGCCCAGAATGAGCTTGGAGCCACGAGTTCCCTTGATGGTCAACATGCCATAATAGAACAGAAGACTTGGGAATATCTCTGCCTTTGGAATCTGATACGCAGAAAACGACTCATAAAGCTGGGTAACAATCTGCTCCTCTTCTGCTATCTTGCGGATGATGCCCTTACGCTCTCCATCCAGCTTGTCAAACTGCAACAGTTTCTTCATCTTGCCGTAATCGGTACGGGTATTCGGGTCAATCATCTCTTCAGGCGGACATCCGGCATCCATATAATTGCGAAGGTAATAAAGAACCATATCACAATTAAACATACGAGTTTTCTTCTTCAATGTCTGTTTAGCAAAGCAATAGTTATCATACCATGGCTTCATATCATTGACGATGGCATCAATATCACTATCGGCAGGAATACTACCATGTTCTTTATAATAGGTAAACATCTCCACCACATCAGTGGTAGAGAAGCCCAGCATCTCATCAAACTCCGGCTTGATAGAAATGTTCCAACCTATATTGAATCCACTCGTCACATCATCCAGGGTTACAGGGCTCACACCCATCATGAAGATACGCTCAAAATTACCCTTGAACTTTTTGAAGACATCACGATAAAAGCCGTCGGCATGGGTAATCGCATGATACACATTCTCACCACGTTCGTTGAGTATGACATTCGTGAAGTTGTCATACTCATCGATGATGAGATACAGATGATACTGGTGCGCCTTGGCAGCCTTGAATATCAGTTCCATCTTTTCCTCGAAATCTTCCTGCGCCAGGATTTCTTCCATCTCTGCCTGATAATATTCTGAGTATTGACGGACAAAAGCATCGAGGTTGATGCTGAGATAAGAATTAAACTTCGTCTCAAGCTTGTCGATATTACCCGTAATCTGGGAGAAATCGAGGAACAGCACCTGATACTTTCCCTGCAAAGGAGTAGGATGCTGGCCTATCCACAGATTTCCAAAAAGACTCTGGAACTTATGGCTCTGCGTACAGTCATAGTAAGAATAGAGCATACTCAAGAATATACTCTTACCAAAACGACGGGGACGGATGAAGAAGAGATTGCGAGGCTGCTTCTCTAGCTCTGGGATAAACATCGTCTTATCCACATAATATAGATTCTGCTCTATTACCGTAGCAAAATCTGCCACCCCATAAGGTACTAGTTTTACTTGCTGTTCCATCATGATCTATCTTTAAAAACACTATCTGTGTGCAAAGATAGCATAAAAAAACGAAAAAGCCACAGTTTGCGTTTACAAACTGCGACTTTTATTATATTTTATCCGAAACACACGATTTTACGTGATTACAAACCAAGTTTATGAACCTTCAGGTTCTTGAACTCAGCCTTGCCACCCTGGGTATAGAGCTTCACATTCTCGTAAGGAGCTACAGGGAACACGAGGTTGGTCATGGCGATACGGCCACCATCTACGAAGAGCTCTACAGATGACTTATCTACGAAAATATCAACATGATAGGTCTTCTTGCCATCCTCGCAAAGACTCAATGGAGCCCAGGTAGCCAGAGCGAAATCGTTTTTGTAGTTGATGGAGTTGGCAATGCGGGCAGGCTGCTTGCCTTCTGCTGCCAGCTGCTTGTCCCAAGCCAACTCGATATCGTGAGGAACCGCCTGCTTGCCGAAATCACTCAGACCACTCTCGGTTCTATCCATCACTACCTTGCCCTGCTTCATATCGAAGTAAATCAGGGTGCGCTCACGCTTGTTGTTTGAAATCTCAATACCGGCTATACCGTTGGCATCTGGAGTTACATCTGCCTCAATCTCGAAAGCGCCATTCATATTGGCAGCAACACCAGCAAACTCCTTGGCATCGGCAACAGAAGCATCAGCCAAATTCTTGGTATCCTTTCTCAAAGCATACACTTCTGGAGCTACATCTTCTGAAATATAATACTTGCCATTCTTCTCGTAAAGCTTCAACTCTCGAGGCAAACCATTGGCACCACGATTCTGCTTGAACGGAGTAAGGTTGGCATACTGCCAGTTGCTCATCCAGGTGATACCCAATACTCGGTCGCCTGTGTTTGAGAAGGTAACGGTAGCATAGTGATCCTTACCCCAATCGAGCCACTTCACATCGTGGGCATCAGGACAAGTAAACTTCTTGCCATCGAAATCGCCTACGAAATACTCGGTTGCACTGCCACCAAACCAGCAACCTGGATTGATATTCATGGTCATCACCCACTTCATCTTCTTCTTATCACCATTTACAGGCAACTGGAAGAAGTCTGGGCACTCATACTGGCATGGCTGCTGACCCAAACCCTTACCAAAGGCACTCACGTAAGTCCATTTCTTGAGATTCTTTGACTTGTAGAAGCGGGTCTCCTTATCAGCAGAAACAATCATATACCAGCATTTTCCCTTCTCATACCAGAACACCTTAGGGTCACGGAAGTCCTTCAAGCCATCGAATGGAGTCAACACTGGGTTGCCCTCGTACTTGGTAAAGGTACGACCATTGTCATTGCTATAAGCGATGCACTGCACCTCATCATGGTTTACACTACTGTTGTTGGTATAGATGGCGATGATGGCATTCTTGCCGAAACCTGCCGTATTCTTCTTATCCACAACCGAACTACCAGAGAAGATATGACCTACAGGGTCGCGGGCGATGGCTGGATCGAGGTGTTCCCAATGAACGAGGTCCTTGCTTACGGCATGTCCCCAGTGCATATTGCCCCACTTACTTCCGTATGGGTTATACTGGAAATAGAGATGATACTCACCATCCTTATACACCATTCCGTTAGGGTCGTTCATCCAACCATAGAGCGGAGTGAAGTGATAAGATGGGCGATAGTAATCGGTATTGGTGGTGTCGAATGTATCGCTGAGCTTGAGCAAGTTGAGTGCCAAAGCATCCTTCTTCAGACCAAGAATCTTGACTGTAGCAGTCTTACCCTTGCCCAAAGCAAAAGGCACATAGTAATCAGAACCATTCTGAGCCAGGCGAACGTCCATCCAGGTATCATCCTTAGAACCTGTATCGAGCAAAACCTGAGCCTCATCCTTCTCTTCCTGGATAGGGAGAAGAAGATACTTGGTAGGATTCTCCACCTTGATGATAGTAGTATCACCCTTGTGTTCGATGTTCATCTTCTGTGCAAAAGCAGAAGTGGTAGCTGATGCCATCAACATGAGGCAGGCAGCCTTTGTAATCATTGAATTGGATTTCATGACTTTTTCTTTTTTAAATTGTTAGCGTTATTGTTTAAAATTCTGCTGCAAAGGTAAGGATAAAGCAGGAATTATCATATAAATCTCGTTTCATCCGATACAAAAAATCGTTCATGCAACATCTTTTGCAGTGCATGAACGATTCTTTTCCTCACATCTCCTTGGAGGCAACAAGACTATACTTCCCCCATCAGCCATTTCAACGCATTGATTCGCTTGATACCATCATAATCTGCCGTCGGGTCTTCATCGAGCGTCAAGATATACTTGGGATATTGGTCCTTGATTTGCTGAAGCGAAGCGAGTTCGCGCTTCAAGGTCTTCTCATCCCTTACCGTTGCAGCTACCTGATAATAGGTTAAGTCATTCTCGTCGATAGCAACAAAATCAACCTCCAAATTATCCATCTTGCCTATATACACTTTCTTCTGCCGACGCAAGAGTTCCAGAAAAACGATATTTTCCAAAATGCGCCCTGCATCAAAAGAGCGAGAGCCAAGCAACATACGTCGCAAACCAATATCCACCAGATAGTATTTTCCCAAAGTTTTGAGGAGTTGCTTACCCTTGATGTTATATCGCTTCACTTCATACAAGAAGAAAGACTCGCAAAGGGTTGACAGGTATTTCTCCACAGTCTTTTGGTCAATCTTTCGCCCATCAGCCGACATCAAGTCTGCAATACGTTTCGTCGAGAGAATATTGCCGATATTATCTGCCGTGAAACGTATCACGCTCTCCAACATCATCACATCAGAAAGTTTATTTCGACTCATGATGTCCTTTACCACTATCGTATTGTAAACAGCATTCAAGTAATCGCTAATCTCATTCGCCGTATCCAACTCCAATGTATATGGGAAACTGCTCTTGCTCACATATTCTATATATGTCTGTGAAAGATGGTCCGTACCACCGATACCTTCCGCATACTCCTTGAAAGACAACGGAAGCATCGCAATCTCTACATACCTACCAGACAAGAGTGTAGCTATCTCGCTAGAAAGCATGTAGGCATTCGAACCCGTCACATACAAATCAACTGTTGGCTTCAAATTAAGACTATTGATGATATCCGGAAAATCCGTGACATGCTGTATCTCATCAAAAAAGATGTAAGTCATCTTATCTTGCTGGATCAAAGGTTTGACATAAGAATACAGTTTTCTTGGGTCTCGCAATTCAAAATAGTCATAGTCCTCAAAATTGAGATAGATGATTTGCTCTTGCGTTACTCCATGAGCTATCAGCCAGTCACGATAAATCTCCATAATGGTCGATTTACCACAACGGCGGATGCCTGTTATCACCTTGATAAGCTTTTTATCCTTGAAAGCTATCAGCTTTTGCAGATAGTTATGTCGTTCTATTCTCTTCATTTTTGTATTTTTACATGTCACGCTGCAAATATACATATTTTTTAGGAATCTACATACTAAAAGTGCGATTATTTAGAAAGTTTTAGGAATTGATTCCTAAAACTTTTCTTTTACGGACGTTTTTAGGAAGACAAACACTAAAACTCCTCTATTTTATTAATCATGACTGATAAAAACACTCTTTTCACCTATTTTATTATGGAAAAACAGCGTTTTCTCCAAAGTTCAAAATCCAAACAAGAAAAAGGCAGCACTATACAATATAGTACTGCCTTATCTTATTATGTTTGAACTAATTAGAACTTCAGCGAAGCTGTGAATTCTACCGTGAATGGACGGAGATAGCTACCCGTCATTATCTGGTTCTTGATTCCCTTGGCCTCATCCTTGGTAATCAGCTCGGCACCTGCGATACTACCCTTGGCACCAGTCTGGTTGAGGAAGTTGACTACGGTGCAGCCGAGAGCCAAGCGCTTGGTTGCCTGCCAGTTCAAGCCTCCGAAAGTCTCCCAGTGACCGTTGAAGTAATATGCCTCGTTGATGTTGGCGTAGGTCTTGCTGAAGTAACGGAAACTGGTCCAGAGCTTAATGTCCTTGGTAATCATGTAGCTAGGATCTAACTCGATGAGAATCTGAGGAATCTCGGCTACGATATTACCTGTGGCATTGATGTTGCCAACATAGCCATCGCTGAAGGTGATGCTAGTTTCATACTTCTTGTAAGTTGGCTTCTGATAAGTGAAGAGGAAGTGGAAATCGAATCCCTTGAAAGGATGAGCCACAGCATCGGTTGTCCAACCCCATGTCTGGATATCGTAAGTCATTGGCGCAGCCTTGATCTCCCTGCCATGCTGCAGGTTCAGAGTTGAGTTGTTGTTGGTCTTTGAGATGTAAGAGAACAACGATGTCAAACTCAGCCAAGAATTGTTGTAGTAGATACCTGCACGACCGAGTGGCACAGAAATCTTACCTGTATTTGGCAATGTAGCTGGAGCAAAAGCCTCGAACTTAGGATGCTGTACAATGTAAGTGAAATCGCCAGTGAAGCCGAAGTTATCGGTCAACTTATAGGTTGCTGCCACAGAGAAATCGTAGTTCAACCAGTTGTAACTCAAGTCTGCTGGTGCAATCTTGGTTCCATCTGCTGCCGTAGCACCGAGACAATAATCGGCAAAACGACCTACGAAATCACCGTTTGCATTCTTCACTGCTGCATTTTCACCCTTCAGCTTCTGCCACTCCAAACGTGCACCATAGTAGAGGTTCAACTTATTGGTCACGTCCCAATCGTGGGTGAAGTAGAGAGCCAGTTTGTTTTCGCTTCCCTTGTAATACTCAGAGGCGTTCTTGTTGAAATCGTAGAAATAGCTGTTGCGCTGGTTAGCATCCCAGACACGCAACGCATAACTTCCATCAGCAGGAACACTCTGGTCATACATGGTTGTATTTGAGCAATAATCAATATGATAGAACCACTCATTCACGCCAAGACGGAAGGTGGAAGTACTGAATTTCTTGCTGAGCTCGGTGGTGAAAAGAGCCTCATCAATCTTACCGGCATTGAGACAGGACATACGGGTCTGAACATACTGACCATCGTAAGCCTTGGTCTGTCCGTTGATGTCGCGATACATATAATTATATACGCCCTTGTTAGCCTCGTTCTTCAAATCGATGATAGACATTGGTGACTGGTAAACCATCGCACCACGTGAGTGATCGTACTTCAAGGTAGCCTTCCAGTTCAAACCGTTGTCAAAACGGTAGTTGTTCATCAGGGTTACCTCGCTTGTCTTGTTCAGGCAGGCATCATAGAGAGAAGTCTGCTTCAACTCACCAGTACGCATATCACGATAGGTCATATCATTATCTACAGGAAGATAAGAAGTAGTTCCGAGCTTGAAATCTCCATACTCCTTCACGCTTCCATCGCCTACATAGATAAATGGAGCACTCTGGGTAGCATAGCTATACACGTTATGGCTATTGGCATACTTATACATGGCAGTGAACTCACCACGATTGCCGTTATACTTTTTGGTGAGGAGCGCCTTATAAATCTGAGTACGGTCCTGATAAGGAGTAGACTTAATCTTGAAGGTTCCCGGATCGAAATCCTGATACATATTAAAGCTGTAGTACCAGTCCTTACCCAAATCACCATTCATATTCAAAGAGAATTCCTGCAATCCGAAATGATTGCTCTTATAGTTCAGCGTACCATTGAATCCTTTCTGTCCCTTCTGGGTGAAAGAGTTCACGGCATAACCGATATTACCGGTAGTGATGGCAGTCTCGGCAATCTTGAGCAAACCCTGATGGCTCAAACTTGCATCACCACGCCAGATAGTATTGACAGAATGAGGATTGGTAGCGTAAGTAACAGGCAGACCATTCTCCAAAACGTTGACATCGGCAGAAGGCAAGCCTATCTGAATCTCACGAGGACCATTCGCACTGGCTGCATTGAGCATCACATTACGATTACCCTCTTCCTTAGCACTTGAATTATCATCCTGTGCAAAAGCTGCTGTAACATTTACCAATGAAAGTGCAAGCATCATAGCTGCGCTCTTTCCATTTAATAAGTTGTTCATACTTTAAATGTTTAATTTGTTAGCGTTAATGTTTTGATTTCTGGTGCAAAAGTACATAAAGGTCTGAACAGCGGCTTAAAAAATCATTTCATCGAATAAAAAATTCCGTTCATTGTAACATAATTGCTATTACATGAACGGAATTTCACACTTTTCTGCTACTTTCTACTTCTTAACTAACTCTTTTCTATTTCAGCCAAAGGGAGTCATATAGATCACTACAGACTATTAAGAGCGTGTCATGATGTACTTGAGTTAATAAGTTCAAGTGCTTGAGTTAATGAGGTCAAGTGCTTGAATCTGTGAGGTCAAGTGTTTGGTTCAGCTTACTCAAGTGGTTCCGTAAGCTATCGGAGACGACTCCGGAAGCTATCGGAGACGACTCCGGAAGCAGACGCAGATAGCTTCGTTGGCTAACGCAAGTACTTGCGATGCTCAACGCAGCCTGTTTCGATGGACCATGTAGGCTAATACCCAAAAACGTTAACGAACAATAAAAAACAGCTTAGATTTTGTGGAAACGCATCTTTTTTGTACTTTTGGAAAAAATAAGGCAGGAATGACTGAGCGAAAGATCATACATATCGACATGGATGCCTTCTTTGCTGCGGTAGAGCAAAGAGACAATCCGGAACTTCGGGGCAAACCGGTAGCGGTTGGCTTCGACGGACCTCGTGGTGTGGTTTCTACAGCCAGCTATGAGGCAAGGAAGTATGGCGTTCACTCGGCGCAATCCATCGCTCAAGCCAAGCAGCGCTGCCCTAATCTCATCATCGTGCCCTGCCGGCATGATTATTACGCTAAAATATCCCATCAGATACATCAGATATTCCAGGAATATACCGACCTCATCGAACCCATCTCCATTGATGAAGCCTTTCTGGATGTCACTCACAACAAGAAAGGGATAGATATGGCGGTGGATATCGCCAAGGAAATCAAGGTCCGTATCAAGGAGGCAACAGGTCTCACAGCCTCGGCAGGTATCAGCTACTGCAAGTTTCTCGCCAAGGTGGCATCCGATTACCGGAAGCCAGACGGTATCTGCACCATTCATCCCGACAAGGCACTCGATTTCATCGCCCAGCTGCCTGTAGAGGATTTCTGGGGCGTGGGCAAGAAAACACTGCAAAAGATGCATTTCATGGGTATCTACAATGGTGCCGACCTACGGAAAGTATCCGAAGAACATCTCGTAGAGGTATTCGGTAAAGCCGGACACATCTTCTATCATTTCGCTAGAGGAATAGACAAACGCCCCGTCATCACCTATCGGGAACGCAAATCTGTGGGATGCGAACAGACTTTCCTGGAGGATATCTATGCCAAGTCGGCAGTGATTATCGAACTCTACCATACGGTTCTTGAACTGCTGGAGAGAATCGCCAAAAGCGGTTTTGAAGGAAGGACCTTAACCCTAAAGGTGAAGTTCTCGGATTTCACCCAGATTACCCGCAGCATCTCTCAGGAGAAGATTCTGACGAAAAAGGACGATATCCTTCCCCTTGCCAAGCGACTGCTTCAACTGGTAAATTACTCTTCGAGCCGTCCCATCCGTCTGTTGGGCCTATCCGTAAGCAATGCCACCTCAGAAGAAGCCCGGAAGGAAGACAAGGAGAACAGTACCCTGAAACCTGAGTACCGGGAGTTGGAACTCGAGTTTGAGGAATGGAAAGAATGAGAAAGGAGATGAGAAGGAGATGAAATGAAAGAAGAAAAGGAGATAAGCCCCGAATAGAAAGTGAAAAGCAGCTGACAGGCATATTCCTGCAGCTGCTTTTTCATTTTTACTGTTTTTTCCCAAAAACTAACTATTCATTTTCCCAAAACTAACATAAACCTATCTTAAACAACTAACTAACATTTTCCCAAAACAATCTTTTACCTAAAAGAAACTAATTACCTCTGAAAAACAATCCTATAAACCTAAATAACTAAAACCTATATACTTACTAAACCAATGAACTTACTAAACCTTAAACTTTTAAACCATTAAAACCTAAACTTAAAAACTTGCAAATATTACTACCTCAAATACTTGAAACAATTTATTAACTTCAAATTTCTGGTACAAAAGTATGAAGATTTAGCGAAAGTCATGGATAATTATCGTTCAAAAACTAGAAAAAAAAGGTACTTTGCACTCTTTTCATCGAAAATGAACGATTTTTGCACCTTTCCCGAACGATTTTTTGAATCGCTATCAGTTATTTCCTTGAAAATGAGTAAGGAGCATCATCTTCTTGTGTACCTCGCTGCAAGTTTGGTTGCTCAGAAAGGCGATAAGTAATCTGTGTTCCCTGCATCAAAGAACGCATATCAAGATAGTTATGCTGGTAAGATTTGTCATTCAGCAACATTTCATCCACATAGCATCCCTTGCCTTCCGACTGGATATCTACGTCCTTGCCGTTCTCCAAATGAAGTTTCATCGACTTGAAATAAGGAGTTCCCAACACATACTGGCCACTTCCTGGACAAACAGGATAGAATCCCATCGCCGAGAAGACATACCAGGCTGAAGTCTGACCATTATCCTCATCACCACAATAACCATCAGGGGCTGGTGTATAGAGCTTGTCCATCACCTGGCGAATCCAATACTGAGTCTTCCAAGTCTGACCGCTATAGCCATAGAGATAGATGGCATGCTGGATAGGCTGGTTGCCGTGTGCATAATTACCCATATCCATCACCTGCATCTCACGGATTTCATGAATCGTATATCCATAGTAACTATTATCGAAGACAGGAGGCAGGATAAAGACAGAGTCGAGCATCTGATTGAAAGCATCCTTACCACCCATCAGTTGGATCAATCCCTGAGGATCATGGAACACCGACCAGGTATAATGCCAGGCATTACCCTCTGTAAAGGCATCACCCCACTTCAGAGGATTGAAAGGAGACATAAACTTGCCATTCTTCAATCTGCCACGCATCAGTTTTGTTTCCTTATCAAACATCTTCTGATAATTCATCGCACGCTTGGCAAAAGGCTTCAGCTCCCTAGCCGACTTACCCAAAGCCTTACCCAACTGATAGATACACCAGTCATCGTAAGCATATTCCAAAGTACGGGCTACACTCTCATTAATCTTCACATCGTATGGCACATAACCCAACTTATTGTAATACTCATATCCCAAACGTCCGGTAGAGTTTACCTGAGGATGAACAGTCTGGGTACCATGAACCACAGCCTGCCAAAGAGTCTCTATATCATAGCCGCGCAAACCGGAAAGATAGGCATCGGCTACCACAGAGGCTGAATTATTACCTACCATACAACCACGATGACCCGGACTCGCCCACTCTGGCAGGAAACCACTCTCCTTATAAGTATTGGCAAGACCTTCCTGAATCTTCACGTTTTCAGATGGATACATCAGGTTGAGAAGAGGGAAGAGACAGCGGAAAGTATCCCAGAAACCAGTATCCGTGAACATATAGCCCTTCTGAACCGTACCATTGTAAGGACTGTAATGCACGATTTCGCCAGCAGCATCCTTCTCGTAGAAAGCACGAGGGAAGAGTACCGAACGATAGAGACAGCTATAGAAAGTACGGAGATGATCGATACTCTCATCCTCTACCTCTATCTTTCCCAGAACTTCGTTCCAGCGCTGACGGCCCTGCTGTTTGAGCTGATCCATATCCGCCTGTCCCAGTTCCTTGAGATTCTGCATGGCCTGGGCGCTGCTGATAAACGAAGAAGCTACACGTGCCTGAATCTTTTCGCCACGCTGACTGGTTTTGAAAGTGATGATAGCACCCACGTGGTTTCCCTTCTGTTCGTTAGCTGAAATCAGTTGACCATCCTTCACACTGACAAATGCATCAAAGTCGTGATCGAACTCGATGACAAAGTAATTGCGGAAATTATCAGGTACTCCCCCACTGTTGCGGGTAGAGAAACCGATTACTTTCCGTTCAGCAGGAATCACCTGGATGCAACTTCCCTTGTCGAAGGCATCAATCACCACATTTGCCTGATCAGTCTTCGGGAAGGTGAAAGCCATCAAGGCAGCGCGCTCCGTAGGGCACAACTCTGCCGTTACATCATAGTCTGCCAGATAGACACTATAATAATAAGGTGTAGTCTTCTCTGCCTTGTGAGAGAACCAGCTGGCTCGCTTCGCCTCATCAAAGACCGGTTTACCCACGGTAGGCAAGAGAGAGAACTGACCGTAATCATTGATCCAAGGACTTGGCTGATGCGTTTGCTTCAATCCTCTGATTTTCTTAGCTGAATAGGTGTATTGCCATCCATCCCCCATCTTTCCGGTCTGAGGAACCCAGAAGTTCATACCCCAAGGCATTGCTATGGCTGGATAAGTATTTCCTGTAGAAAACTCGGGATTGGAATCTGAACCCACGAGTGGATTGACGAAATCTACGGCATTCTTTACGTTCACCTTGACAGCATGTGCCAGCAAGGTGAGACATACAAATAGTAATAAAAGAGATTTCCTTTTCATTTTCTTCTGAAAATTAGTTATTATCCTTAATTCCGCAACACTATAGTTTAAC
>NZ_QUCG01000042.1:0-31918 GCF_003473645.1 Prevotella sp. AM23-5
TATTGGATGATAGTTGCGGATTTTAGGTTGATCTTTCACTGTCAAGGACTCAAAGCAGATTTCTTCTGCTGCGTGTTCCAAATACAGTGCTTTTCCGTTCTTTTGCTTGTTCATGATTGTTAAATATTTATTCGTTTCACTCATTTACTTTTATCATCATGATGTTCCTACATCTTGTTTATTAACTTTTGTAGGTCTTGTGTCGTTCTTCCTAAGGCGAAATAGTCGCTAATGTCCTTTTCTTGCTTGGTTCCGCTGAGAGGTAACTCCAATCTGAAAACGTTGTAATTGCCATTGTGCTCTTCCACTCTGCTCTTGGATTCCTTGATGCCTGTAGTATCAGAATCGTAAAGAAATATAATTTTTCTGAACCTCTGAGAAAGCAGCTTTATTTTGTCTGCAGGTATCTTTGCCGTCTCGCTGTTGAATGCTATGGCATTGTAGCCATGGGAAGCAAGGGACAGGACATCCTTTTCTCCACCAGTGATGAACACCATGTCGCCGTTTTCTTGCAACTGTTCCCATCCAAACACATATGGCGTTGGCAGGTCGCCGCCATACAGAAATCTGTTTTCTGCCTTAGGACGATATACTTTGATGCCCTTCATGTCGTTGAAGAAATAGCCGTAGGCTGGGATGGCCTTGGAACCAAATATGTTGAAACTCTTGCCGTCGGCTTTATTGAAAGTCACGCTTCTTAGGCTGTGAACATGATAGCGACGTAGGGTGTTGACATCGATTCCATACTTGTTCCAATACTCTAGTTCCCAAGACATAAATTCTTGTATGACAGGCATGAAAGTCTTGATACTTGATGTCTTGTTCTTGCTGATTTCTTGCTTGATGGCAGCTCTGTTGAACTGGGGCTTTGAGGAGTACTTTCCCTTGTTCTCCTCAAAGACTCCCAGGCACAGGTCCTGGTCGATTCTCTCCAATACGGCCTTGAAATCATTGCGGATGCTCATGTTCAGCACCCTTGCAGCGATTGCAAAGGCGTTGCCGCTACATCTGCTGTCGCCAAAGTCCTGGAGATAGTAGTAGGCTTGCTCTCCTGGAGGCTCGTTGAGATACAGATGGCAGGACGGACGGTTGTCGCCACTTCTGAAGGGGCTCTTGAACTTTTTCTTCAAGCACTCCTTACCCAGATAATAGCTGAAAATATCCAGTCCTCCATCTGTTTTCTTCAAAATTGTTTTGTATTCTTCCATGTAAAACCTAATTTTTGCCGCTTTATTTGCGATTTGAGACGTTTTGTTTGTTTCTGTGAGGAATTTATTGCTTGCCTCGGAAAAGTCGTCCTGAGCGTTGTTTTTACGCTTTTTAGTGAATCTTGCGGAAGTTGATGTCTGGCATGTGTACCACTTCCATCAGCTCGTTGAGCCTTTCCGCAAGCCTGTCACCATATTTCGGGCGTATGTCTGCCATCGGCAAGTTGGTGGTGATGATGGTCGGGAGCATCTTGTCGTAGCGATACGACAACAGCTGCTCGATGGGCTTGTATCTGTTCCCGTACTCGCAGAAGTCCGTTTCTTCCGTTCCTAGCTCGTCGATGGCGAGGATGTAGGTGTTGGCGCATCGCTCAAACTTGGGCTTGTTACTTACGAACATCTGGTAGAGTTCTCTAGCCGTGACTAGCCAGATTCCTGCCTTGGAGCTGAACACGCTGCCTTCGCCATTGCTAGGATCGGGAATCTTACAGCAGTTGATGAAGCTTCGCATCCCCTTCACGCAGGTGGTCTTGCCATTGCCTGTGATGCCGTTGAGGACAAGCCAGCAGTGCTCCTTTCCAGTTGTTAACCACGAAGCAACTTTTTTCATGCTTTCCATCTGGGATGGTTCGGCAACGAAAGACTTCTCTCTCTTTTTCACCTCTTGGGCGAAATGATAGCGCAGATGCTCAAAGCACAGCTCTGGGGTGAACCCCATGTTAGAAATTTCCTTCATAGATACCTCCTTCCGAACTTTTTGGTACAAACTTCTCGCCGCTCCAACGCTCTGAGGTTGGTGATGTGGAACGGTTGGAAGCCTGAGGTTGGTTGATAGTTCTCAAATTCTTTTCAAGCCAGTCGCAGAAATGACACTTGAAGTCTTTCATATCCTCATGCTTATCCTTGCCACGGCAGACTAGTTCAATCTCGAACTCGTCAACTTTGTTCTTCACTTCCTCTGATGTGAGGAGCTTGTATTTTTTCTGAATGGCAGCTAACCATGTGGTTTCTGACTTCACGAGGTCGGCAAAATTTTCTTTGTTTGATTTCTTTTGCTCGTTTTCTTTCTCCACCTCGGTCACTTCTAAAACTTCGACGAAATCCCCCTCACGCACGTGCGCGATGTCGTCGTCGATATTCTTTATTTCTTTTATTCTTTTATTCTTATATTCTTTTAGTGTTGTTAAAGCCGTGTTAGAACTATGTTGCTCCTGTGTTAGTACCGTGTTAGAACTATGTTGCTCCTGTGTTAGTACCGTGTTAGTTGAGATTTTTGTAGCTTGGTAACTATCATAATTACAGCGAGTTATGTCTCGTTCTTTTTGTGCCGATATTTGTGAGTTGTTATGTTCTGACACGGATTCTATATTATTGTGCCTCTCTTGTGTTAGCACTGTGTTAGTTGAAATTTTTGTAGCTTGATAACTATCATAATTACAGAGAGTTATGACGCTTTGCTTATGTGCCACCCCTGGTAAATACGAGATTTCGCCAGTTCGTTGTAATCTGGCTAGACAAGTTCTGATGCTCTTCTCGGAAATGCCGGTTGCTTTTGTCAATAAACGCAAGGTGGAATTGAGCTGCCATGCTTCACTTCTGCTGTCGTTGTTTATGACTAATTTTGCTTTCAACATGAAGTACACATACAAATGCACCATGTTTGGCTCATGATACCAACCCCAATCGCAAATCTTGCGATATAACTTTATCCAATCTGGAGCAGCCTCGTCTATTCCGATAGGCTGAAACTTGTTGAAATCAACAAGAACGATGATTCTTCCGTTCTGCAACTTCTTATATTCGATTTCTTTGGTGCGCTGGAGTCTTGCGAGCCCTGTTCGAAGCTTCTGCAATGAAATCCCAGTTTCCTTAGATAAATGGTTGAGGGAAACAAGGCATTCGCCACGTTTGATGGTGATGTCATTGTATTTGACATCATAAACGTTGGCGTTGAGAAGAAGGTACAGATATAGCTGCACCATGTTTGCGTCATGGTACCAACTCCAATTTACAAAGTTGCGTGGCAACTTAATCCAACTATTGTCTGCTATGTTCATGATTCTTTGGCTTTTGATTCCTCTATTTTGAAAGACACGCAGGGCTTGCCGCCTTTGTAGCTGATGATGATTTCATCGTCTTTCTCTGTTATGTCTCGTATGTAGGAAAGGAGAAATTTTCCTCTTTTCCAACTTAGCTCTTGCTTTTTTATGTCCTCGCCTAGGTTGTGGAGTGCAAGCTTGCACTCTTCTATGCCTTGGCAAGGGGCAAAGTACGAAGGCTTCAACTTCACGAGGAGGTCTATAAGCCAAGGTTGCTTCTCTGCTACTTGATAATATCTTTTGATTCTGTACATTGCTCTTTGCTTTAAAAGTAGTCTTGCTCTCTTCGGTGTAACTCCTGAAGGTCGCTGACTTTGTATTCTGTCTTTCCCTTTCTCTTGGAAAAAGGTTTGAGCTTGCCTTCCTTAATCCAACGGCGCACATTCCCAGAACCGAACACTCTCATACTTTCTCGCTCACTATAATACTTTTTTGGAGGATTCTTTATCAAGAGCGCAATCTTTGGTGCCAGGAAAGTAGCTAAGTCTTCAAGAAATGTCTTGTAACTGACATTCTTGTCCTCAAACACGATTCGCTGTTCCATAAATTTCTGTTTTATTGTTCAACTCACTTGGATATACCACAGGATTTGAACGCCCATGATATATTCCTGCTTCCTTCAGTATCTTCAAGACACCACAGCGAGAAAAGTTGTATTTCTTGGCAAGGTGTTCCATCACAGGGGTTGGTTTCAGCACCTTGTTCAGGATGAGTTGCCCATACACGTTGAGGTAGTCGCTGATGACCTGCTCTCTCTTTTTTATTCTTTCGCCTATTGAGGTTCCAGAATAAACTTCGGTTAAAATTTCAAAGTTATTCTTGCTCATATTGTATTTTTTATGTATATTTGCAAACGTATTTCGTTTTACGAACGTTACTATTTCGTTATTTCGAGTGCAAAGATACCAAAACATTCATAAAAATATGAATATTTGGTAAATTATTAACATAAATTAATTCATATTAATTAAATGAATGGAATAGAACTGCGAAAGATATTAGGGCAGAAGAATATTGGAATACAAAAATTGGCAGAGAGGATGGATATGTCTCAATCCAATCTTAGTAAACAATTTAAGGTGCAAGACGTAAAGACTGGCATCTTGGAGAGAATCTGTGAAGTTCTTGGTGTGACTATGGATTTCTTCTATGGCGGAACAAAATACATGAAGAATGGCGGCGAAGGCTACGTTGCTAAAGAAGAAACTGTAGGCGTGGCGCAGGAAGAGGATGCAGCAATCCTATATAAGAAACGACAACAGAGCCTTGCTGATGCAAAAGACCAGGAGATTATATTTCTAAAGGGACAGGTGCAAGCATTGAAGGAAACTATCCAAATGCTTGGTGGCAAGAACTCAAATGTGGATGTGCCTATGCCGTTGCAGAAAAAGAATGCGTAATCATCCATCACGATTTCATGAAAAATAGATAATGAATTAACTATATATATAAATATGTATATAAATATAATAAGGTGTAAAGCCTTTACATAGACAGAAGGAAATATTATCCTATGTTTAGAGTAACCTACGGAAAGGGCTTCCCATACTGATAATATTGCTGCGGCTCAGGCTGCTGTTGAGGAGTAAATCTTTCCTGAAGAAGATAAGTACGATTAATAGATTAGATAATTTGAGGGGGAAGTGTTTCGCCAGAAACACTTTCCTCTTTTTCGTTTTTTTAGCGATTGTTGGATAGAAAAACAAGAAAAAACTTGCAGATTACAATTATTTTCTGTACTTTTGTCGGAAAATAGAGAAATATGGAAGGATTGGTAATGATCTATGTGACGATTTCCCGGCACGCCCTGAAAGGGCAGAAGCTCCTAGCCCAGGGCAGCGCCCTGGGTAATAGTTGTTGTAGCTCTGCGCCCTGTAAGGGCAAAAGCTTTAAAAATATAGCTGCAGTATGGAAGCTTTTGCCCTTACAGGGCGTAATTACCATCTCTATATTATCCCCAGGGTGTTGCCCTGGGCTAGGAGCTTCTGCCCTTTCAGGGCGTATGGGGCTTACTTGCGAAATTTAGTAAATAATTTAAAGGCTTCAAAAATGAATACATTGGCTTTAACTTTTGCAATATGCTTAGTTCCGGCTACGGCATTTTTGATTTGGCTCTTTACTCCTTGGGGAAAGAAATGGTCGAAGGAATTGTAAAAATGAAGAAGATAAAATATATAATGATGGCTTGCTTGCTGACTGCAAGCTTGGGTGTCGGGGCCAAGTCGATGAAAGACCTGCTGGTTTCGATGCCTGATGAAGTAATGCCTTGTCTCAACAAGAACATGCGACTCGAATTTGCTGAGTTGCAGGAGATGGGAGTGAAGGCTGAAGTGAAGAATCTCCTGGAAGAGGTGAGCGTGATGGATACGCTGACCCAGGACTTCGTGCAGATCCGTATGACCATGGCTTCTACCTTGCAGATGAAAAAGTTGCCTGTGGAAAACGGAGATTCTGTGCTCTGTGTAGTCAAGACTTTCGCTGGTCCCGAGAAGGAGAGTGAACTCTATTTCTACAATCAGGATTGGAAGAAGATGGATGCCACTCGTCTCCTGGATGGTAAGCGAATGGAGGATTTGGCAGAAAGCCTTATCCAGAAACCGGATACGATGAGCGAAACTCGCTTTGCAGAACTGAAGGCGATGATAGAACCGAGAATAGTGAGTGCCTTGCTTTTGCAGAACGAAAACTCGCTGGTTGTACGCCTGTCTTTGCCATTGCTCTCTGCCGAGGATAAAAAGGCAGTTAGTGCAATAAAAGTGCAAAGAAGTTTTAAATGGAATGGAAAAACCTTTAAAGAGAGTTAATTCTCTATAGGTTTTTACAATAAAATATGGTAGGTTGCAGGATTATTTGTAATTTTGCAACGTGTTTTTCATGGTATTAGATTATTAAGGTTAATAAAAGATTGGTTGTCGGGAGACAATCAATTTTTTTTTGTGCCTATTTGAAGGTGTTTGGGTTGTTTAGAAGATAAACAATCCAATGATTCCACAGATGAAAAGCAGCAATATCGGATTTGCCTTTTTGGCCTTGGTGAAATAGAATGCACCCAGGAACAATGCTACGCTGGCACCGAAAGCAAATGGATCTTCTGTTGGCGATCCAAAATTCTCCTTATTCATCAAGAGCACAGCTGCTGCAGCAATCAGTCCGATGATGGCAGGACGGAGACCCGCAAAGACATCCTTCACAATCTTGGAATCCTTATGGGTTATCAGATAGCGGCTGATGAGAATCATGATGATGAATGGCAGCCACATGATGGAAAGGGATGCCAGGAAGGAGCCTGCCCAGGCTGCCCAGGTAGGATAACCGGCATGAAGACAAGCGGTATAACCCACATAAGTGGCGCAGTTGATGCCGATAGGACCCGGAGTAGATTGGCTGATAGCCACGATATCCGTAAACTCGGCATTGGTGAGCCACTGGTTCTTTACTACGGTTTCGTTGTGGATGAGTGACAGCATCGCATATCCACCACCAAAATTAAATGTACCAATCTTGGTAAATATGATAAATAACTTTAGAAATAGCATTTTCTTACTTTGAACTTTTAGCGTTGAACTTTGAACTTTATGATTAGCTTTGCTTCTTGTATTTTCCGTAAAGCCACCCGAGCACGCCGGCGGCTATGATAATATAGATAGGCGAGATGCCGAATGCAGCAATCAGCGCACAGCATACAAACGGAATCCAGATGTTGTAGCGGTTGATGTTCGCCGTCTTTGCCATCTTGAAGCAAGGAGCCGCAATCAGCGCCACCACGGCAGGGCGAACGCCGGCAAAGAACTTGCCCACCCAGTAATTATCCTTAAACTGCTGGAAGAACATGGCGATGATGAGGATGGCGATGATAGAAGGCAGGGCGATGCCGACAGCTCCCACTATGCCGCCCCATACACCCTTCATCTTGTAGCCGATATGGCTCGCCATATCAATGGCGAAGATGCCCGGGGTAGTTTGAGCCACCACCATGATGTCCATAAATTCCTGTTTGTCCATCCATCTGTTCTTATCCACGAATTCTCTCTCCATGATAGGTATCATGGCGTAGCCTCCACCTAGCGTAAAGGCACCAATCTTATTACACGTTAGGAAAAACTTTAATAACATTTTATCTTTTGTTTTGATTTCGGCTGCAAAATTACATATTATTTGTTAAATAAACTAGCTTTTTGGCGGATATTCTTAAAAAATCTGCGTTCTTTAAGAGATTTTGTGTATCTTTGCAAGATATAATCTGCAATGGCGTATCCCTTGAGAAGGAGGACGCAGCAGACAGAAAAAGAATATTAAAACCATAAGGAAATATAATAATAAGAAAATGAATCTAAAAGTTCGCTTGGCGCTGATGAACTTTCTGGAGTTCGCAGTTTGGGGAGCCTATCTCACATCTATGGGCAACTATCTCGGCAAGGCCGGGATGGGTGCTGAAATCTCCTGGTTCTATACCATCCAGGGTATAGTATCAATCTTTATGCCTACATTGATGGGCATTGTTGCTGACAAGTATGTGCAGCCGCAACGTCTCCTGGGCTATTGCCATCTCCTGGCTGGCTTGTCGATGATAGCTCTTTTCCTGATGGGAGAGGCGAGTGCTACTCCTAACGAGACTGTCTTCATGGCGATCTATACCTTCAGCGTAGCTTTCTATATGCCTACGCTGGCGCTGTCAAATACTTCGGCATTCACCATTCTGAAGAATCATGGACTTGATACCGTGAAGGATTTCCCTCCAATCCGCGTCTTCGGTACCGTAGGATTCATCCTTACCATGTGGATTGTCAACTGTGCTACCTGGGATAACGATTCGTTTATGTTCCTCTTTACCGAAAATGCACATAAGTTCCAATATACCCACTTCCAGTTCCTGGTATCTGGAGTATTGGGCATCGTCCTCTTCCTCTACTGCTTCAGCCTGCCACAGTGCCCGTTGGTGAAGAAAGAGGCACGCAGCTGGATGGAGACCTGGGGCTTCGATTCCTTCAAACTCTTCAAGAGCCGCGAGATGGCGATGTTCTTCATCTTCTCGGGTCTGCTGGGTATGAGCCTGCAGGTAACCAATGGTTATGCTACTCCGTTCATCACCAGTTTCAAGGGCGATCCTTCCATGCTGGATACATTTGCAGCCAATAATGCCACTCTCCTGGTTTCTATCTCCCAGGTGGCAGAGGCACTCTGCATTCTCCTGATTCCATACTTCCTCAAGCGCTATGGCATCAAGGTAGTGATGCTCATCGCCATGTTTGCATGGGTATTCCGCTTCGGATTCTTCGGATTGGGTAACCCTGCTTTCCCAGGCGTAACCCTCTTTATACTCTCATGCATCGTCTATGGTGTGGCATTCGATTTCTTCAATGTATCGGGTGGATTGTTCGTAGATCAGAAGTGCGAGCCTAAGGTGCGTGCTTCTGCCCAGGGACTTTTCATGCTGATGACCAATGGTTTGGGAGCCTCTGTTGGCACAATTCTTGCAGGACAGGTGATCAACCATTATTGTCATTGGGAGAATGGGTATTTGATGGGCGATTGGCAGACTTGCTGGTTTATCTTCGCAGGTTATGCACTCGTGGTCGGTGTAGCCTTTGCCGTATTGTTTAGACCAAAGAAAGGATAATGAAAATGGAAAAAATAAAATTAGTTTATCAGGGAGCTTTTGCAATTCCTGATGCAGAGGAGGCTTGTGTTGTCACTCTTACTGATGCCGAGGAGGAACGTGCACTCTCCATTGTAACAGATAAGCCGATGGCTAATGAAATCAAGTTTCGTCAGCTTGATAAGGATGTCAAGCATCCGCATCTGGTAGATGTGTTGGCTAGAATGATTTGTGAACAGGGTCCTCAAGCCTATCACGTTGTTTTCGAGGCCAATGGAAATATAGGTCCTAAGGCAAAACTGGTGAATGTTACTTCTGGATCAGCGTATTCTCTTCCTCAGGATGAGGCTGTCCTGCTGGCGTTGGCCGCCGGTCTGGAGATCTTTACCAATATGGAGGTGCTTCAGAAATTCACTACACCTTTCCGCAAGGATGTGATGAGTGTGGCACTTCCTATCGTGGGATTACCGGATTCACTTCTCAAGAAAGCACTGGAGAAAGCGGTAGAAGAAGAAAACTACGAGGGAGCTTCCTTTATCCGTGATGAGATGAAGCGCCGCCAGGAAGAAAAGGATGAAAAGAACTTGACTGATTGATCATTGATGACAGATAATTGATAACGAATGAAAGAGGTTAGATATTTCTATGTGCCGGATGCGGCAAACCAGGTAGAATTGCCCGCAGAGGAGGCTACCCATGCGCTGAGAGTGTTGCGACTGAAGGGTGGTGATGAGATTTTCCTCATGGATGGGGAAGGGTCTTTCTACCGTGCAGAGGTGACAGCAGCCTCCAGTAAGCGCTGTCTTTATGAAATCAAGGAGAATATGCCTCAGGAACGTGCATGGAAGGGGCATATCCATCTTGCCATTGCACCTACCAAGATGATGGAGCGTATAGAGTGGATGGCTGAGAAAGCTACGGAAATCGGGTTCGATGAACTCTCTTTCCTCAATTGTCAATTTTCTGAACGAAAGGTAGTGAAGACTCCTAGAATAGATAAGATTGTCATCTCTGCCGTGAAGCAGAGTCACAAGGCGTGGAAACCGGTCGTGAATGAGTTGGAGAGCTTCAAGGAGTTTATCCAGACTCCTCGTCCGGGTCGCAAGTTTATCTGTCATTGCTACGAAGAAGTAGAGAAGAAGGATTTCTTCCAGGAAATCAATTCGTGCAGTATGGATTCTGATGCATCTCTGGATTCATCTGCATCCCAGGAATCCGGTGCTGCTGATATCACGGTATTGGTAGGTCCAGAAGGCGATTTCTCTATTGACGAAGTTCGTCTTGCCTTGGAGAATGGTTACGAGAGCGTATCGCTGGGTACCAGTCGTCTTCGCACGGAAACGGCGGGACTTGTAGCTGTTCACATGGCGCATATTGCAAGAAGAATATAAGAAGATTATATAAGTGTTAGTTTTTGTGATGAAAAGATTGTATAAGAATTTGGTTTTGATGAGCTTAGCACTTCTCGTTGTAGTGTTAAGCTCATGCTCTGGCAGCGATTATCTCAATGCCATTCCTAAGAAAAGTACAGCTCTTATCTCGGTGGATTTGCAGCAGATGGCTTCCGATAAGAATGCGGAAGACAAGGCGGGTATGCTCAAGTCTCTGCTCCACGTGGATGATGTAGATAAGTGTGGCATCGATATCTCTGAAAAACTTTATCTCTTCGAGAGTGCCGATGGCAACCTCGGTCTCTGTGCCAAGGTGAGCGATGAGGGGGATGTGGAAGACTGGCTTGCCTCGCTTGCCAAGAAGCGCATTGCTTCGGAAGTGAAGGAACGCAAAGGCTTTCATTTCGCAGTATTGAAGGATTCATGGCTCGTGGGCTTCTCCGGTCAGGCGCTCCTCGTGATGGGACCTGTGGTGGCTGATGCCCAGGCTCAGCTCCAGCAGCAGATGGTAAAGTATCTGAAAGCAGAAGAGGAGGATGGCATTACCGTTTCTCCTATGTACGAACGTCTGCAGACCCTCTCTTCTCCTATGGCTATGGTGGCTCAGGCACAGGCTTTGCCTGAGAAGTTTGTAGCTCCATTTACCCTGGGTGCTCCTAAGGATACCGATCCTTCGCAGGTGGTCATCGCTGCCGATATGGAGGTAAAGGATGGCATCCTGCAGATTCAGGGTGAGACTTTCTCCTTTAATGAAACCATCGACAAGGCGCTGCAGAAGGCGGCACAAAACTATCGTCCTATCAAGGGCAGTTATGTGAAATCGATGCCGGATGATGCCCTGGCAGGTATCTTCATGAATGTAAATGGTGAACAGTTCCTGCCGATGATGCAGAGCAACCGCAGTCTTCAGACCCTCCTGATGGGTATCAACCAGGCGGTGGATATGGATAACATCATGCGAAGTGTAGATGGCGATATGGCCATCGTTTTGCCTACACTGGGCGATGCAGACCTGAAGATGATGATGGCTGCTAAGTTGGCGCATAGCAAGTGGTTGGGTGATGTAGATTACTGGAAGACTTCATGTCCTGCCGGTGCCAAGATAGCCAACTGGGGTAAGAATTCCTATTTCTATACCGATGGTAAGACTTCCTTCTATTTCGGCGTAACCGATGACAAGCAGTTCTTCAGCGGCAGCGATGAGCTGACAGCTCAGTATGCGGTGAAGGCAAGCAATCATCCGATAGATGCCAAGATCCAGAAGCTTATCGTGGGACAGAAGCTGGCGATGGTCATCAATCTCGCCAAGAGTTCTGATGGTAGCGGCACAGGCAAGGATGATGCCATCTCAACTGTTACGGGTCTGCTTGCTCCAGTCTTCGGAAATCTTACTTCTGTGGTTTACACCCTGAAGTAAGTTCCTAGCGATTCCATCGCTAGTCCCCCTGTCCTTTTTTTTAAGCTCAAAAGATAAAACATTAAATAAAAAAAATAAAGTGGAAAAGATTCAGCTTCATTCCGTTCTTCCTCAGGTTTTCGCCCAGCGTGAAGACCTGCATTCGGAGATATGGAAGCAGGATGTTACCTTCGAGAAAGGTCATCTCTATCTGGTTGAGGCTGAGAGTGGTAGCGGAAAGAGTACTTTCTGCAGCTACGTGCTCGGCTATCGTCACGACTACAGCGGAAGCGTGATGTTTGATAATGATGTTACCGCCAATTATAAGGTTTCCGATTGGGTAGAGATGCGAAAGCGTCATATCAGTCATCTCTTTCAGGAACTCCGTCTCTTCCCAGAGCTTACGGCGATGGAGAATGTTGAGATCAAGAACAAGATTACCGGTTTCAAGAGCCGCGAGCAGATTCTGCAGTGGTTTGATATGCTTGGTATCGCCGATAAGGTGGATGCCAAGGTAGGGAAGATGTCGTTCGGTCAGCAGCAGCGTGTAGCGATGATGCGTGCCCTCTGCCAGCCTTTCGATTTCATTCTTGCAGATGAACCGATCAGTCACCTCGACGACAACAATTCCCGCATCATGGGCGAAATCATGATGAAGGAGGCGAAGAAGCAGGGGGCTGGAGTCATCGTGACCAGTATCGGTAAGCACATGGACTTAAACTATGAACATATATTTAGATTATGAATTTGGTTTGGAAGTTACTTCGTCAGCATATCAGCATACCTCAGTTTGCAGGCTTCGCCTTTGCTAATCTCTTCGGTATGCTCATCGTACTTTTCGGTTTTCAGTTTTATCAGGATGTGCTGCCTGTCTTCACCCAGCAAGACAGTTTTATGAAAGCCGACTATCTCATCATGAGCAAGAAAATAGGTATGGGCAATACCATCAGCGGCCGCTCCAATACCTTTTCGGGAGCAGAGATGGATGATGTCAGCGACCAGAAGTTCGTGAAGAAGATAGGCAAGTTTACCTCTACCGAGTACAAGGTAGATGCGCAGATGGGCGTAAATGGTGTGAATGTATTGAACAGTGAGCTTTTCTTCGAGAGTGTTCCTGATGGTTTCGTGGATGTTCCGCTCAAGGATTGGAAATACACACCTGGCGAGAAGGTGGTGCCAATCATCCTCCCGCGTACCTATATTAATATGTATAACTTCGGATTCGCCCAGAGCCATTCGCTTCCTAAGATCAGTGATGGTCTGATGGGAATGATTGATTTCAATATCTGCATTCAGGCAGGCGGCAAGAAAGAACTGTTCAAGGGAAAGGTCATTGGATTCTCCTCCCGTCTCAACACGATTCTCGTGCCACAGGCGTTTATGGATTGGAGCAACCAGGAGTTTGCGCCTAACCAGAAGAGCGATCCTACCCGTCTGATCGTAGAGGTAGGCAATCCGGGCGACGAAAATATCACCAAATATCTAGATGACAACGGTTATGAGGTAGAGACAGATAAGCTCGATGCCGAGAAGACCACCTATTTCCTCCGTATGATGGTATCGATGGTGATGATTATCGGTCTTGTGATTTCCGTTCTGAGTTTCTATATCCTGATGCTCAGCATCTATCTCCTGGTACAGAAGAACTCTTCCAAGTTGGAGAATCTGCTCTTGATAGGTTACAGTCCGGGCAATGTGGCGAAGCCATATCAGATGCTCACCATCTCTCTGAACATCGTGGTTCTGGTCATCGCCTGGATCATCCTCTTCTTCCTGCGAGGATACTACATGGATTTCATCGAGGCACTCTTCCCGGACATCGAAGAGGGAACGATGCTTCCAGCCATTGCCTTAGGCTTTGCTCTCTTCCTGGTGGTTTCGGTTTTGAATATAGTAGCCATCCGTCGCAAGGTAATGAGTATCTGGCAGCGAAAGGAGTAGCCGCTACTCCTCAAAAAAAACTATAAGCAAACCCCCGTTATTAATAACAATTTAAAGAAAATCTGCGTTATTTGCTTAACGCAGATTTTTTTTGTGTTATAAAACATCATTTTTAATGCAGATGTAACATTTATATCGATTTTTTTGTTTATATTTGCACTCGAAAACGATCTTTGGGGATCCTTTCCCCGTATTATTAATTAATTTTTATAAAAAAGGTATGCAGAAAAGATTGCATTTATTAATGGCTTTGCTGGCCTTTATGGTTACTACAGCCATGGCACAGATTACTACTTCTGGTTTAAGTGGTTCTGTGACTGCAAGTGGTGAAGACGTGATTGGCGCAACGATTGAGGCCGTTCACGTTCCTTCTGGAACTCGTTACAAAGCTGTAACCAACATTGATGGTATGTTCACTATCAATGGTATGCGTGTCGGCGGTCCTTACGAAGTCAAGATCAGCTACATCGGCTACAAGACTAAGGTCGTAAAGAACGTCACCCTTCAGCTTGGTGAAACCTACAACTTGAAAGAAACTCTTGATGAGGATGCTAAGCAGCTTGGCGAAGTTGTAGTAGTAGCAAAGGGTTCCAAGTTCAGTGTAGAGAAGACTGGTGCTTCTACCAACATCTCTAATGCACAGATTGCTAACATGCCAACTGTTAGCCGTAGCATTACTGATATCACCCGTCTTTCTCCTTATGGTGGAAACGGAATGTCATTCGCAGGTGCTGATGGCCGTACAGCCAACTTCACTGTGGATGGTGCAAACTTCAACAACAACTTCGGCTTGAGCTCAAAGCTTCCTGGTGGTGGTGCTCCTATCTCTCTGGATGCTATCGAGGAAATGCAGGTTGTTATCTCTCCTTATGATGTTCGTCAGACTAACTTCGTAGGTGGTGGTGTCAATGCTATTACCAAGTCTGGTACCAACAACTTCAAGGGTAGCGCTTACGTATATCACAAGAATGAGAACATGCGTGGTGATGCTATCGAGCGTGAGCAGATTTCTGGTGCACGTGAGAAGGATCAGCAGACTACTTGGGGTTTCTCTCTCGGTGGTCCTATCATCAAGAACAAGTTGTTCTTCTTCGCTAACGGTGAAATGGTCAAGACTCCTACAGTGGTAAACCGCTGGAGAGGTTCTGAGAATGGTATCGGTGATGCTGAGAACTATATCTCTCGTACCAAGCTTGCTGATTTGGAGAGAGTTTCTAAGTTCGTTAAGGATAAGTATGGTTACGATACAGGTTCATGGACCAACTTCCCTGCAGACGAGAGCAACTACAAGCTCCTCTTCCGTGTTGACTGGAACATCACAGACAAGCATCACTTGGCTGTACGCTACAACTATACCAAGAACCGTTCTTGGCAGGCTCCTAACGCATCATCTATGGATGGTGGTACACGTGCATCTGGTAGCCGTATGTCTCAGTACTCTATGTCATTTGCCAACAGTATGTATGCCAATGACAATCTCGTGAACTCTTGGACAGTTGACTTGAACAGCCGTTTCACAGATAATCTGTCTAACCAGTTCCTGTTCACATACTCTAAGTTGGATGATAGCCGTTACACTAATTCTTCAGAGTTCCCATTCATCGATATCCTCGATGGCGGACAGAAGAGTGTAGATGGAACTGCTGATGCTGATGGTACCAACAACTATATGGCTTTGGGTTATGAGTTGTTTACCTGGAACAATGCAGTACACAATACTGTATGGAATATCAAAGACGATGTAACTTACTATCTCGGTAAGCACAAGATCATCGCCGGTCTCAACTATGAGCACCAGATGGCTGACAATGCTTATCAGCGTAATGGTTCTGGTTATTATCGTTACAAGAGCCTCGACGACTTCCTGAATGGTGCTGCTCCTCAGATTGTATGTTTGACCTATGGTTATGGTGGTAACAGCAATCCAGCTGCCCGCGTACAGTATAACAAGGCTGGTATCTATGCTCAGGATGAGTGGCAGATGACTCCTCAGTTCAAGTTGACCTATGGTCTTCGTCTGGATGGTCTGTTCTTCAACAATTCTGATTTGATGACTAACAATGCCATCCTCAATCTCGACTACAACGGTCGTCACATCGACTCTGGTAAGTGGCCAAACAGCTCTTTGACAGTTTCTCCTCGTATCGGTTTCGTATATGATGTATTTGGTGACAAGACATTGAAGTTCCGTGGTGGTACTGGTTTCTTCCAGGGCCGTTTGCCATTGGTATTCTTCACCAACTTGCCAACCAACTCTGGTATGGTACAGTATCAGGCAAATATCAATGCTTCATCAACCAATCCTCTTACAGGTGAGAAGAAGACCGATATGAACCAGTTTGCTGGTGGTTTGGTTACTGATAAGGATGGTAAGCCAACCGCTGCTGCTCTCCGTGAAAAGTTGATTTCTATGGGTTATCCAAAGGACATCACTCCAGATGAGGGTACTGTTCCTTCAGCTATCTCTGCTGTAGATAAAAACTTCAAGTTGCCACAGGTATGGAAGACATCTTTCGCTATCGATTATCAGATCCCTGTGTCATTCCCAATGTCTGTTTCTGTTGAAGGTATCTTCAACAAGACATTGAATGCAGCTACATTGACCGACTGGAGCGTACAGGATGCCAAGGGCTTCCCACGTTTCAATGGTGCAGACAACCGCCCTGTATATCCTAAGGGTTCTTCTGTAGGTACTCATGCTTATGTACTTGAGAACACAAGCCGTGGTTACGGTTGGTCATTCTCTGCACAGGTAAATGCTCAGCCATGGGAGTGGTTGAACTTGATGGCTGCCTATACTCATACTGTATCTAAGGAGGTTACATCACTTCCTGGATCTAACGCATCTTCTGTATTGAACTATATCTCTACAGTATATGGTCCTAACAACATCAAGTTGCACAACGGACAGAATGTAACTCCTGATCGTATCATTGCTTCTGCAACGATCCACGACAAGAGCAACAACCACTATAGCTTCATCTATGAGGCATGGCGTGGTGGTTACAACTACTCTTACATGACTGTAAACGATATCAATAATGATGGTTACAACTATGATGCTCTCTACATCCCAACAGACAAGCAGGTAGCTGACAATGAGTTCCGCTTCAAGTCAGAGGATGATAAGACCCGCTTCATGGATTATGTACATGCCAACAGCTACCTGAAGAACCATCAGGGTGAGTATGCAGAGGCTTACAGCCTTTACAACCCTTGGGTACATCGTATCGACTTCAGCTACAAGCACGACTTCAAGTTTGATGTGGCTGGTCACACCAACACTATCCAGTTGAGCTTCGATATGAAGAACGTACTCAACTTCTTCAACTCTAGCTGGGGTGTCATGAAGTACTTGAACCCTGAGATTGGTTCAGATCCACGTATCTTGCGTTACGAGGGTCAGGATGCAGAGGGTTATGCAACCTTCTCTACTCCAAAGTCAATCAATGGTAACACCAAGACTTTCGTAACAAATCACTCTATCGGTCAGTGCTGGTATGCATCAGTGGGTCTCCGTTACATCTTCTAATTAATAAAGTATAGAAATTATGAAATTTAAATATTTTTTCATCGCATTGATTGCCGTTGCAGGCTTCTTTGCAAGTTGTAGCGATGATAAGGACTTAGGTCAGCTTGATGGCATTCAGGTTTCTCAGTCATCTCTCTCTATTCCTGTAGAGGGTGGAAAGGTTGAATTTGATGTTACTTCTGCTGCTGACTGGAAGTTTGTTACCAATGACAAGAAGGGAAATCCTGTGGATTCTATTCCTGCCTGGATTACTTCCTCTTGCACGGGCGGTAACGCTGGTACAACTCATGTTGTCTTCAATGCTGCTGCCACTAAGGGTGCTAACAACAGTACCTTCAAGTTGGTAAGTGGTGCTCTTACTCAGTATATCACTGTGATCCAGGGTGTATTGAATCCTCCATTCTCTACCTGTAAAGAAATCCTGGCTGGTAATGATGGCGAAACCTATAAGGTAAAGGGTACGCTCACCAAGCTTTCTAATACTACATATGGTAACTGGTATATCAATGATGGTACTGGTGAGGTATATGTTTATGGTACACTGGATGCCAATGGTAGTGAGAAGAACTTCGCTAGCTTGAAGCTGGAGGAGGGTGATGAGGTTACTATTCAGGGTCCAAGAGAGACTTACAAGGGTACTCCTCAGTTGAAGAACGTTACCGTTTTGAGCTATACCAAGTCTTTGATCAAGGTTGAAGAACTCGACAAGGATACCTTGGATAAGGCTGGTGAGGACTTCAAGGTTACTTTGACCGTAAAGGGTGAAGGCGTAACTGTTGATATCCCTGAGGCTGATCAGAGCTGGTTGTCTGTTAAGGGTATCGTTACCAGTGGTACAAAGGCTGAGATTACATTCCATGCCAATGCCAATGCAGGTGGTGCTCGTTCTTCTAGCATCAGCTTCACTTCTACCAGAGGTAAGCAGAGCTCTACTGTTACTGCTGTAGCTTATCAGTTGGGTTCTATCATCGAGTGTCCTATTGCTGACTTCAACAAGGCTGAGAAGGGTTCTACCGTTTATCGTCTGACTGGTGTCATTACCAAGGTCGCTAAAGCTCAATATGGTAATTGCTACATCAAGGATGCTACTGGCGAAACATACGTTTACGGTATCGGTTCCAAGGGTGACTTCGAGAAGAAGGGCTTGAAGGTAGGCGATGTTGTAACACTTACTGGTGTGAAGGACATCTATAATGGTACAGGTCAGATGAAGAATGCTACTTTGGAGGCTGTGAAGGTAGTAACCAAGATTTCTGTAGCTGACTTCCTGACTAAGAAAGATGATAAAAACGTATATTATATGTTGGAAGGTACCATCACAGAGTTTGCCGGTCAGAGAAATGATTTGAAGACATACGGTAACTTCGGTTTGACAGATGCTACTGGTTCTGCTTACGTCTATGGCTTGACTGCAGGCTGGGGTGGTGAAGGCAAGAAGGCTGGTGAGCTTGGCTTGAACTTTGGCGATAAGATTACCATCATCGGTTATCATACATCATACAAGAACGCTCCTCAGGTAGGTGGCGCATTCCTCTTCTCTAAGGGAAAGTAATCTGATACGTAAGTTTAATAAATAAGTAAGGTTAAGCGAGAATGTTGCTGGATAGGTGATGTTCTCGCTTTTCAATTGTAGTTATGAAGACAAAATGGATTTATCTTCTTTCCTTGAGTTTCCTCTTGGCTTTCTCTGCGTGCAGTAGCGACGGTGATGACCAGGGCTCTCTGAAAGATTCGAATGCGAATAAGAATGTGGTTTCTGCTTCTGTTCCAACAGAAGCAACAGGGTTGGAATTCCCTAAGATTGTGGCGAATGGAACTTCTAGAAATGTAGTGCTCGTTCGCAGAACGGCTGACTATGGCGTAACCTATTCCACTTACTACGATTTGGATAAGAAGTCGCCAAGATGGTGCTGTTATCAGATCTGCCAGTCTAACAATATGAAAAACTGGAGTAGAAAGCAGTGGGAAGGTGCTACTTGGATGGGCAAGAAATGGAGTGGGGATCCGTTCCAGAAAGCCCCGGATGTAGATGCCGATTGCCAGCCACCGGTTAGCAATGAGTTTAGCAAAAGTGGATATGATCGTGGTCACATCGTGGCTTCTGAGGATAGAGTTTACTGTCAGGATGCCAATGGACAGACATTCTATATGACCAATATGTATCCGCAGATGCATAATTTCAATGCGGGTATCTGGGAAGATATGGAGAAGCTGGTCCGTAATTTCCTTACCTACGATATGAGTACCCAGGCATCTCATGCCAAAGATACGCTTTATGTGTGCAAAGGTGGCACCATCGACTCTTCTGGTCAGATTCTGAATTATACGAAGAATGGTTATATCGTTCCGAAGTATTTCTTCTGTGCGGTTCTTCTGAAGAATGCCAAAGGTTATCAGGCTATCGGTTTCTGGTTCCGCCACAACGCTTATGGTTCATCTGAAACGGTTAAGGGTCATGTGGTCAATATCAGGAAGCTGGAAGAGCTGACAGGACTTGATTTCTTCTGCAATCTTCCGGATGATATTGAGAGAAGTGTAGAAAATGCTTCTTGTGATCCGAATACGGTCAAGGAAAAGTGGGGATTCTAATGATTTAGGAGGGCGTATCATTATTCATCGGATTACGCGGATGAATCGGAACATTCTTGCTTCCCGGATTACGCATGGAATTTAAACGGAAAGCGACCTATGCGGTCGAGGGGCTTAAACCACATGTATAAGGTCACGCAGATTTCGCAGATTTCGCAGATTTTTTCTTCTCCTTCAATTTTTATGTCCCACAGATTTCACAGATTTACACAGATTTGGAGACCTATTCGGTCTTTGGGATGACGCAGATTTTATCGGATGAAAAGAATCTGCGTCATCTGCGTAATCTGCGTGCCTAAAATATGATGTGGTTTAAGCCCCCTCGACCGCATAGGTCGCTTTCCGTTTATAATCCGAGGAAGGTGGTTAAGGGTCCGTTTACTCAGCGTAATCCGATGAATAAAATATCCGATGAAGAAAATCAATAAATAAACGAAAAAGTGGGTGTGTCATAAGGCTATGACGCACCCACTTTAATTCCTATTAGAACAGCTGGGCGAAAGCCTCGGCTGTCTTGCCTGTATAGGTTACCATCTCTGTAACTGGCTGGTAGCCGAAATCCTTGAAGGCAAGGAGCTGGGTGGCTACAAACTGATGGTCGTCAGAGAGGCATGCCTGCAGCTTCATATTACCCATACTGATGGCTGATACCGGGAACTTCTTGATAGAAGATTCTACCTCGTTAGGGGCAGAGTTAAGGATGCTGATGAGCTTCTTGCCATCCTCAGCAGAGTATTCCTTCTCCTTGATCTTGATTGTACTGTTTGTTGGTTTGTAGATCAACTTGATGGTCAACCCCATGAAACCCTTCTTTACCTGTACATCGTCGAGTGCCAATACTTCCGCACCCATATCTAAATGATTAATCTTAGCCATAATCTTATTTTCTTCTTTAAATATATTTATAAATCTGTTTTTTGTAAATAAACGTATGCCATGCATACACCTTATTATATGCCGACTTTTTGCTAGTATGGCTCCATACGCCCTGAAAGGGCAGAAGCTCCTAGCCCAGGGCAACACCCTGGGTATTAACGGGCACAAACCTGTCGCCCTGTAAGGGCAAAAGCTTTACAGGTTATTATATAAAAAGAAGAACTAACAGGTGAGATGCCGCAGGCAAATGACATAATACTTGCTGGCGACATCAAAGTGGATAGGGGCAGTTTCCTGGCGGAAAGGCTCCTTCGCACCTTCTATGACTGATAAAAGGGATGATAAAAAACGGATTCTATGGATTAGCAATCTACTGCTTGCAGATGGGTTGCCATGTATATTGCCACTTGGCAACAAACGCTGTGGACGACTGCTGCATACCCGATAGGCGGCATTGGATGCATCTTCCAGCTGGGCATCCTGCTCTTGCTGGTGAGGTGTAACCTTGGCAAGTCCATCCTTCTTGTGCGCAGCATCAGTAGCTTCTACAGTTAAAGAATCCTGATGGGATAAAGAAATAGAAGCAGCAGATACCTCTCCATAGCCTGAGAAGACCATGGACATCAGAAAAATGATGTAGAGTATCAGCTGCTTCATATTTGATATTGGATGGTGCCGGGAATCTCCCGACACCGTTTTTTTAATAATTAATAGCTTCTTGCGATGATAACGCGAGCTACGGCAGGCTTGCCGCTCACCATATCAACACCTGGAGTCTGCTCGTAAGCGAATGGCACGCAACGGATGGTAGCCTGAGTCTCCTCCTTGATCTTTGCCTCGGTCTCGGCTGTACCGTCCCAGTGGCAGAGGAAGAAACCGCCATTCTTTACACGCTCCTTGAACTCCTCGTAGTTGTCGCACTCATATACGTGAGCATCACGGTAAGCACGAGCCTTCTCGAAGATGTTCTTCTGGATGTCTTCCAGCATATCCTTCACGCGCTCTACGATGCCGTCGAAGCTTACGTTCTCCTTCTCCAAGGTATCACGACGCATGATCTCGATGGTGTTGTTCTCCAAGTCACGGCCACCCATAGCGAGACGAACAGGTACACCCTTCAACTCGTAGTCAGCAAACTTGAAGCCAGGACGCTTAGCTGTGTTGTCATCATACTTCACGCTGATGCCCAACTCGCGGAGCTGGTCGATAACTGGCTGCAGCTTGGCTGTAATCTGAGCCAACTGCTCGTCGCCCTTGTTGATAGGAATGATTACCACCTGGATAGGAGCCAGCTTTGGAGGCAATACCAGACCGTTGTCATCGCTGTGAACCATGATGAGGGCACCCATCAGTCGGGTAGAAACACCCCATGAAGTAGCCCATACATACTCAGGCTTGTTCTCCTTATTCAGATAGGTAACATCAAAGCTCTTGGCGAAGTTCTGACCCAGGAAGTGAGAAGTACCGCTCTGCAGCGCCTTGCCATCCTGCATCATTGCCTCGATGGTATAAGTGTTCAATGCACCGGCGAAGCGCTCTGTCTCACTCTTCACACCCTGCAATACAGGCACACCCATATACTTCTCAGCGAATTCAGCATATACCTTCAGCATCTCCTGAGCCTTTGCTTCTGCCTCTTCCTTGGTAGCATGAGCAGTATGACCCTCCTGCCAGAGGAACTCAGAAGTACGGAGGAATGGACGGGTACGCATCTCCCAACGCATCACGTTACACCACTGGTTGCAGAGGATAGGGAGGTCACGCCATGAATGAATCCAGTTCTTATAGGTGTTCCAGATGATGGTCTCTGAAGTAGGGCGGATGATCAGCTCCTCATCGAGCTTGGCATTAGGATCCACCTCAACCTCTGTTCCATCTTCTGTAGAACGAAGACGATAGTGAGTAACCACAGCACACTCCTTGGCGAAACCTGCCACGTGCTCTGCCTCACGAGAGAAGAAGCTCTTCGGGATGAGGAGAGGGAAGTATGCGTTCTGTACACCTGTCTGCTTAAACATCTTGTCGAGCTGCTGCTGCATCTTCTCCCAGATTGCATAGCCGTATGGTTTGATGATCATACAACCACGAACTGGTGACAACTCTGCGAGGTCAGCCTTTACTACCAAATCATTGTACCACTGACTGTAGTTGTCAGCGCGCTTGGTTAAATTCTTAAGTTCTTTAGCCATATTACTAATTATATATTTTGTTTTTAAATTCTGCTTGATATTTTGAGCGTGAAAACACGATGTATCTTGAGCGTGAAAACACGGCCAATAGGGAATTTCCGCCCCGAAATAGGCGATTTCCTTTCGCCATTTGGACAAATACCCTTAAATTTGCATGCAAAATTACAAAAAAATATTAGAAAACCCTCCATATTGGGGAAAAAAGACGTATCTTTGCATTTAAATAACATAAATATAGGAGAATTATAGTATGAAAAAGATGAAATTTACTGCTGCAGCGCTCTCAATGCTGCTCGTTTTGGGAAGTTGTGGAACTAGTCAGAAGACTGGTACTGCTGCTGGTGCAGGTGCTGGTGCTGCTCTTGGTGCTTTGGTTGGTGGTTTGCTCAATAACAGCCATCGTGGTACAGGTGCAGTGGTAGGTGCTGCTATCGGTGCTGCTGTTGGTGGTACAGCGGGTAACTTGATTGGAAAGCACATGGATAAGGTAAAGGCTGAGGCAGAGGCTGTGAAGAATGCGCAGGTTTCTACCGTTACAGATGCCAATGGTTTGACAGCTGTCAAGGTAACCTTCGATTCTGGTATCCTCTTCCAGACCAACAAATATACGCTCAATGCAAGCGCTAAGAACGACTTGGCTCAGTTTGCCCAGGTTTTGAAGAACAATGCCGACTGCGAGGTTGCTATCCAGGGTTACACCGATGCTACAGGTAATGATGGCATCAACTTGCCTTTGAGCCAGAATCGTGCCAATGCCGTTTCTACCTACTTGAAGTCATGCGGTGTTACCAGCAGTCAGATCAAGAGCGTAGAGGGTTTGGGTTCAGCTAATCCTGTGGTCAATACTACAGCAGCCTGCGCTCAGAACCGTCGTGTAGAGGTTTACATGTATGCTAGCCAGGCAATGGTGAATGCTGCTAACAATGGTACATTGAAGTAAAAACGAATGAGGTTCCCGATAAGGGAAAAAGAAGATAGATGGTTCTAAAAAAGATCAGAAATATCGTAAGATGGGTGGTGGTGCTGTTTTTCAGTACCACCATTCTTGCTGTAGTAGCCTACCGTTTTATTCCGGTATATGTTACTCCGTTGATGATTATCCGCTGTTTTCAGCAAGTGGCTGATGGTGAAAGTATTACCTTGCATCATCATTGGGTTTCGATGGATAAGATTTCCCCTCACATGCCTGTGGCGGTGATGGCGAGCGAGGATGCCCGATTCCTCAAGCATCATGGCTTCGACTTCAATGCCATCGAGAGTGCTGCCAAGAATAATGCCCGTGGCGGTAAGGTGCATGGTGCCAGTACCATCAGTCAGCAGACCGCCAAAAACGTATTCCTCTGGCCGGGCCGTTCCTGGACCCGCAAGGGATTTGAGGTGTATTTCACCTTTCTCATTGAAATGATGTGGAGCAAGCAGCGCATCATGGAGGTCTATCTCAACAGTATCGAGATGGGACCGGGTATCTATGGTGTCGATGCGGTGGCTGAGTATCATTTCAACAAGAAAGCGCAGGATCTCTTCCGTGGCGAGTGTGCCCTGATAGCTGCTACGCTGCCTAATCCTAGAAAGTTCAGCTCCCTGTATCCGAGCGCTTATATGAAGAAGCGCCAGCGACAGATTGAACATCAGATGAAATTCATCCCTTCGTTCCCTCGTGAGGGTGAAGACTACGACCCAAGCACGGCTGTAGGAGGATATAGGGGGAAGTGATGGTTTGTTAACAGTTTACTGAAGTTTCGCATGTGGTTCAAGTACGGGCTGAAGGCCCAAAAGCTCCTAGCCCAGGGCATCGCCCTGGGTATAATGGCAATCAGCAAGGCGCCCTGTAAGGGCAAAAGCTTTGTATATTGCCAGGGATTTGAAAGCTTTTGCCCTTACAGGGCGACAGTTTTGTGTCCATAAACACCCAGGGCGATGCCCTGGGCTAGGAGCTTCTGCCCTTTCAGGGCGTGTGGGGCTTACTTGCGAAACTTGAGTAGTTTATAGTTTTTCCTGCAAATATTGATAAATGGATTTATTGAACGACTTGAATGATGCGCAGCGTGCTGCGGTAGAGTATATTGACGGACCTTCGCTGGTGATTGCCGGTGCAGGTTCGGGCAAAACGCGTGTGCTTACCTATAAGATTGCTTATCTCCTAGCTAAAGGCAAAGATTTATATTCCTTATTGGTGCTTACTTTTACAAATAAAGCAGCAAAAGAAATGGTTGAACGTATTCGTAAAATGTTTGGTGAAACATTTTATATAAGGCAGAAATATATGGGTACTTTTCATAGTGTCTTTGCTAGAATTTTGCATGTAGAATCCGATAAAATCGGTTTTCCTTCTGATTTTACGATTTATGATGAAGCTGATTCTCGGTCTTTACTGAAGTCTATTATAAAAGAGATGGATATGAATGAAAAAGTATATAAGCCTGCTGCTGTACATGCAAGAATTTCTATGGCCAAGAATCATCTGATAAGTGTGGATTCGTATGAAAGCGATTCTGATATTATAAATCAGGATAAACGGGCAAAAATGCCAGAAATAGCAAAGATCTATCGTGAATACGTACAACGTTGTAGATTAGCTAATGCGATGGATTTTGATGATCTGTTAGTTTATACTTATCGTCTTTTCATAGAAAGGAAAGATGTTTTGGAGAAGTACGGAAATCTTTTTAAGTACATAATGGTAGATGAGTATCAGGACACAAATTATGTTCAAAAAAAGATACTTTCTTTGCTATACAATGCTATGCAAGAAAAGGCTATTTGTGCAGTCGGAGATGATTCTCAAAGTATTTATAGTTTTAGAGGAGCTGATATTGATAATATATTGTCTTTTACCAAAGATTTTCCATCGCAAGATGGTAAGAAGGCTAAACTCTTTAAGCTGGAACAGAACTACCGATCTACTCAAACTATCGTGGAGGCAGCCAACAGTCTGATTCATCATAACCGCAATCAGATTCAGAAAGAGGTGTTCAGCAAAAATGATAAAGGAGAGAAGATTCTGTATAAGCCTGCCTACAGCGACAAGGAGGAGGCACTGATTGTGGCGAAGAATATCCAGCGCATCAAGCGGCAGGATGATTGCGGATACGATCAATTTGCCATTCTCTATCGTACCAATGCCCAGAGCCGCAGCTTCGAGGAGGAATTCAGAAAGCAGGGTATCCCATATCGTATTTATGGTGGATTGAGTTTCTATCAGCGTAAGGAAATCAAGGATATCATCGCCTATTTCCGTCTCGTTGCCAACCCTGACGATGAGGAGGCTTTCAAGCGTATCATCAATTATCCGGCTCGTGGCATCGGTGCTACTACCGTGATGAAAATTGCCGATTGTGCCCATCAGAACCAGGTGAGTTTCTGGGAGGTAATAGGTAATGTGGAGCATTACGGACTGAATGTCAACAAGGGTACGCAGACGAAGCTCGAGAATTTCCGCCTGCTCATCTCTTCGTTCATTGACCGTTCGCATACCCTGGATGTCTATGAACTGGGTGATGCCATCATCAGGGAGAGTAGAATCAGCGAGGATATCATGTCGGGCAAGAATGCCGATGACCTGGCTCGCCAGGAAAACCTGGAGGAGTTTCTGAGTGGTATGCAGACCTTCGTGGCTGGACGCCAGGAAGAGGGACGAATGGATGAAGCCTATCTTACTGATTATCTGCAGGATGTGGCGCTGCTGACGGATGCGGATAGTGAGGGAGAGAAGGATGAACCGAGAGTTTCGCTCATGACGGTTCATGCGGCGAAGGGTCTGGAGTTTGCTACTGTTTTCGTAGTAGGTTTGGAGGAGAATATCTTCCCGAGTCCGCTTGCTGCAGTTTCTGTCAGGGAACTGGAAGAGGAGCGTCGTCTGCTCTATGTTGCGATTACCCGTGCCGAGAAGCATTGCATCCTGACCAATGCCAAGAACCGTTTCCGATATGGCAAGATGGAATTTGATAATCCGAGCCGCTTCATCGATGAGATTGATGCCAGTCTGATAGAGGGAGGCGAAGAGACTCCTGAATCTTCATTCGGTGGGGGAAGAAATTCGTATGGTGGCTATGGTTCAAGTAGTAGATATGGTTCTGAAGGTGGTTATGGTGGAAGAATGCCATGGGATAGAGACCGGTCAGGCTATAGACGTGATTATCAAAACTCTAAGCCTGTAGCTTCGCAGTTCATGGCTGATCCTAAACCAGGATTTAAATCTGTAAGAGCTGTGAATGCAGTACATAGAATCATGAGTGATACCGCTAGTTCTTCATCCGTAGCATCTTCTGGTTCTTCTGTTTCTAATGCGTCCTCAGCTGCAGGTTCTCTCAGCGAGGGCTGTAGAATCGAGCATCAGCGTTTTGGAATAGGAACGGTATTGAAGATAGAAGGTACCGGAGAGAACACGAAGGCTACCGTAGAGTTCCTGAATGCAGGAACCAAGCAGTTGCTTCTGAAGTTTGCCAAGTTCACCATTCTCTCATAGAAAAATTTTTGTTCATTGTTTTTTTGTTCATCGAGTTTTATTCATCGGATTTCGCGGAGAAAACGGAACATTCTTGCTCCCCGGATTATGCACGGAATTTAAACGGAAAACGACCTATGCGGTCGAGGGGCTTAAACCACATGTATAAGGTCACGCAGATTTCGCAGATGACGCAGATTTATCGGATGAAAGAATCTGCGTCATCTGCGCAATCTGCGTGCCTAAAATATGATGTGGTTTACGCCCCTCGACCGCATAGGTCGCTTTCCGTCTAAAATTCCGTGCGTAATCCGAGGAAGGCGGTTAAGGCTCCGTTTACTCAGCGTAATCCGATGAAGAAAACTCGATGAATAAACGAAAAAGAGGGTGTGTCATAAACCATGACACACCCTCTTTTGAAATATAGAATCTTTTATAAAGCTTCATCATCAGGACGCTTGATAGCAGGCTTCTTGATTTTTGGAAGATGCTTCTTGCGTCGCAGCCAGGCAGCCTTGCGCTGCTCGTAATCTTCGCGGTGGCGTTCAAGGAAATTATCTGCCATGAATTTATTCCTTGAACTTACTGTAGATTACCTTAATCTGAACAGGACCTGTAGCCACCCGCTTGCCGTCCTTGGTGGTGTAATCCTTGTCAGGATCATCCGTCGCCTTGATCAGTCGGGTAGAGGTGAGCTGCATGTCGTGATTGATCTTGGTAATCACGGTAGCATTGTTCTGTGTACTTGTGGTCAAGGTCACAGGTACCAGCACCACCTTGTTCCAGTTTTCACTCTTGCCCTTGTTCTTGTACATCACCGTAACCAGGTTACTGATGTTATAGAAGGTATAGGCATTCTTCACGCCTGTAGAGTTCTTGTTGTAAGAAGCCGTATAGGAGGTGCGGTTGTCTGTCAGCTTGTTCTTCTCGAAGAAGGCATCCAGACTGTCTTTCTGTACCATCAGGATAGTAGAAGGAACGCTGAACTGATAGTCGTTGTTGTTATCTACATTGTTCATTCTCGGGAAAGAGATGGTAGCTGTATTCAGCGTATCCTTCTCATGGCCCTTCATGATATCCTCTACTGGCAGCGTTACTTCTGTGAAGATGCCGGCTGGTGACTTCAGGTAGGTGCAGCTCTCATCCTTTGCCAGATTAGCCAAAGTCTTGCTGTCGTTGGTAATCTTGTTGAGCTGCAGCACCTCTTCTGTACCGTCAAAGCGGTTGAAGGCGAGACCTGTTACGATACTGTCGTTGCCCGCAGAGTTCTTCACCGTCTTCTGAATCTTGTAGTAGAACTGCAACTCGGTATTCCAGATGTTGGCTACGTTTCCGATACCGCCCGCGTTCTTGACATAGAAACCTGGACAAACCTTGTTGAGGAAATCCCAGTTGGTCTTGAAGTACTCAGGGTGATCCACGAAGGTATTCATCACGTAAGAACCGTAGTTCTTGTAGGTCTTGCCATCCTTTGCCTTATATGGCTTGTTCAGATAGATCTTGAAAGCCATCGTCGTGCTGTTCAGGTTATAGGTGGTGCTCGACTTATAGTTGTTCTCGCTCACCCAGTTGTCCTTGAAGGCATCATAGTCTGAGTAATACTCCTGATCCTCGCTCATCGGCTTGCTCATTTCGTAGGCAGTAGCCTTCATCGGTGCGAGGGTATCACCGTATGTAGTCTTGTATGATACCAGGAGATAGCATGAGTCTGCCTCGATCTTGCCATCGTGTGCATTGCGGATGTACTCCAAAGTGTCCAGACTGAATGATGACAGTACGCCAAACTGGGTCATATAGTCGCCAGCTACGTAGGTACCGGTCTCAGGATCCTTCACATTACCGATCATACCCGTATTGTTTCGGCTCAGAACCGGGCCGGAAACGATGGAGCGTGAGGTGACGTTGAACACCTGGTCTTTGATAGAGATGTTATCAACGTCGTTGGTGATCGACGATCCGATGTTGTCGGTGGTGTCATCACATGCAGCAATAGTCATCGCTGCTATAAATAACGCTGTAAATAGTCTTAAAATCTTCATTATCCTTGAAATGTGTCTAATTTCTGAAGCTTACTCCTCGTCAGGGCATACTTCGTTGATGAATGTCTTGTAGGCATCCGCAAAGTCATCGCCAGGATAAGCGAGGGTTGGCTTGCTCTTCTCATTGGCATAATCCAAGAGAGTTCTGTTTGCCAGGCTTTCGCCTTCAATCACGCCGTCGCTGTAGTCGATGGCCATCTTGCCCAACTCGATGAAGTCGAAGTCCTCCTTGTAGTCAGAGAGCAGTTCCGACTTGGCATCACGGAACTCCACGCAACGCTTGAAGTGTGTGCCGAGTTCGCCCTTCAGCTCGTTGGTATAGAGTGAGATGATCACCTTTGAGTTGGCGAAGGAAGGCTCCTCAGCGTATGCCGTCTTGATATAGAAAGGAACCACAGCGCTTACCCAGCCCTGACATACGATGACGTCTGGCTGCCAGCGAAGCTTCTTCACGGTTTCCAGTACGCCGCGTGCGAAGAAGATGGCGCGCTCCCCATTATCTTTATATTCCACACCCTGCTCGTCGGCTGCCATCTGGCGGCGGGTGAAGTAATCGTCGTTATCAATGAAATAGATTTGTTGACGTGTTGTTGGTATAGATGCAACCTTGATGATCAGCGGATGGTCTGTATCATCGATGATAAGGTTCATACCAGACAGGCGAATCACCTCGTGCAGCTGGCCGCGACGCTCATTGATGGTGCCCCATTTAGGCATAAAGGTGCGAATCTCAAAACCTGCTTCCTGCATTTTCTGAGGTAATTCGCGTCCCATGATAGACATGTGGGTCTCGGCTACGTATGGGTCGATCTCCTGATTGATAAATAATACTTTCTTTGCCATAAATTTAATTATTATTCTTACGAATTAGGTGCAAAGGTACAAAAAAAACTCCAAAAAAGCGTATTTTTCTTCTGAAATTCAATAATTTCGGCAATAATTCGCATATTTTTAGGTTTTTTCTTTCTTATTTGAGAAAAAAGTTGTTATTTTGCACCCGAAAACAGATAAGAAGATGAAAGTAATCAATAAGATTGTTGACCTCCAGAACGAACTTTTCGATCGTCGCAAGGAGGGAAAGGAAATCGGCCTTGTGCCAACTATGGGTGCGCTTCATGAGGGTCATGCCTCTCTGGTAAAGCGCAGTGTTGAGGAAAACGGTGTTACGGTAGTTTCCGTTTTCTTGAATCCTACTCAGTTTAATGACAAGGGTGACCTGGAGCGTTATCCACGTACACTCGATGCTGACTGCAAGCTCCTCGAGGCTTGTGGCGCTGACTATGTGTTTGCTCCTTCTGTAGAGGAGATGTATCCTACACCGGATACCCGCCACTTCGAGTTCCCTCCGGTAAGTACCGTGATGGAGGGTGCCAAGCGTCCGGGCCACTTCAATGGTGTATGCCAGGTAGTTAGTCGCCTGTTCTATATCGTTTGTCCTACCCGTGCTTATTTCGGAGAAAAAGACTGGCAGCAGATTGCTGTCATCAAGCAGCTCGTGAAGTACATCAACAGTGATGTGCAGATTGTGGAGTGTCCTATCGTCCGTGATGAGGATGGCTTGGCTAAGAGCAGCCGCAATACATTGCTCTCTGCTGATGAGCGTGCCATCGCACCGAATATCTACAAGGCTCTGAAGGCGAGCGTAGAGTTTGCCAAGAACCATACCGTGCAGGAAACTCACGACAAGGTGGTGAGCGACATCAATGCCGTGGATGGTCTGGAGGTGGAGTATTTCCAGATTGTGGATGGCGACAGCCTGCAGGATGTGGCATCATGGGAGGATAGCGCCTACGTGGTAGGTTGCATCACCGTATATTGCGGCAAGACTCCTATCCGTCTCATCGACCATATCAAGTATAAAGGATAATTCCTCTATAGATTTCTTTATTAAGTTTAATCCGTAATAGATAAAAGTAATAACAGAACAATGCAGATTGAAGTATTGAAGAGTAAGCTCCATTGTGTGACAGTAACTGAGGCTAACCTGAATTACATGGGTAGCATCACGATAGATGAGGATCTGATGGACGCAGCTAACCTGATAGCAGGAGAGAAGGTGCAGATTGTGGATAACAATAATGGCGAGCGCCTGGAGACCTATATCATCAAGGGTGAGCGTGGCAGCGGTTGCATCTGTCTGAATGGTGCGGCAGCCCGCAAGGTGCAGGTCGGTGATACCGTCATTATCATCGCCTATGCCCTGATGGACTTTGAGGAGGCTAAGACCTTCAAGCCTACCGTGGTTTTCCCTAAAGAGGGAAACAGGGTTTAATATTCAATGGAAACAAAAGAAAGGGTGTGTCATGGACTTATGGCACACCCTTTCTTTTGTCTTTATTTGGCGGATTTGCAATCCGCTTTATCCGTCTTCACGATGATGTCGGTGTTACACCTTTTATATAAAGAGGAGAAAAAACAGGGGCAGGATAAAATGAACCAGTTTGAACCAATTTTCAGAATCTCTACGTAAGAGATACGGAAAAACGGAGAACTTCCGTTCAATCAGATACTTATCAGATTTCGTCCAAAATCATCTCAAAAAATGTTGATTTTTGCAGAACAACATTAAAAAATTAACAAGCATAATTTGCTTATTTACAATAAAATTCGTATTTTTG
>NZ_QUCG01000043.1:0-31356 GCF_003473645.1 Prevotella sp. AM23-5
GAAAATTTATTGAGAAAAGACAAGAAATGACAGAAAATATCAATATTCAATATGAATTTAAGTTCATTTAACTCTAAATTCTTTAATATCTCAGAAATTTTATGTACACAAATGCTGTTTTTATACAACTTTTGTATGTTTTTAAGCCAATATACTTGAAGTGCCGATGAAGTATAACTTCGACAGGCTATGAAGTGCTATTTCGATGGTTGATGAAGTAATATTTCGTTTTTATGGGATGTATAATAGTTGAAGTTCTGTCATTCTTCGCCTTTTGATGGACGGAATGCATTTGCCTCTCCATCTGCAAAAGTCAAGGTAATCTTTTTCTATGTCACGCAATCCTCGTTCAATCTTTTGCAGGAGACGGCTCTTCGGAAATCTTTTGTTCCCTAATATTTTGTAGGGTCCGACATTATAGGCAAGTACGGCAAGGAGTAGTGAGTCCTTGCCATACTTACGAAACATGGCACATAACTTGGTGAGGTCTGAACGCAACAGAGAATCGGCATGCTGATAGGTGAGGTTCTTGCTGAACTTCTCATGCGGCAAAATCCGATGTCCCCATCCGATATAGGGATAGTTGCGCTTAATATCGTGCCATCCCTCGTAATACTTGATGCAGCGCACCGCTCGTTCTAAGGGAGGTAATGCGAAGATGCCCAAGTCGGTTTGGCTTGGGCTATCTGGTGTGGGTGTCTTGTTCTGTGCCATGATATTCTGGCACAGCAGCAAGAGTGCTAAAATGATGTATGTCCGTATCTTTCCTGTCATGAATCTCATTTTGTTTCTCTTTGATATTTTGTCACTTGGCATTCTTCTTGTTGAATATCTCTGCTATCATGGCTTTCACGTCCTCGCCAACTTGCACGAAGTTCTTATAGAGGATGCGCTCACGCTCATCACGGCTCTTGAAGGTGTAGAACTTGGGCAGTGGCATATACTCGCTTTCTTCTTTCTTGATGTCTGCCATATTAAAATCGGTCTTGCAATAGAACTTACTGGTCTTGAACTCGTCGCTCTCCTGTATGTTCATACTACCATTCATGCCGGTCTTGGTTGCCACAAAGTCCCTTGCCGTCTGACCGCAGATCCATCCTGTCGGCATGTCCGAGATTTTACTGGCTGGTACAAGACTGTCCATATTCTCATTCAGGTTGATGCTCGTCTTGTCTCTATCGATGGTCACGCCTTTCTTCAGTTGCACCACCTTTCCAAAAATGTCAGAGGATAGCCATTCCAGAGTTTCCTTGCTTCGTGCCGAACCGCTCACCACATTGCCTACGGTGGTGATGATCTTTTGCATACCCACCTTTCCGTAGTCTGCTTCCAACTGTGGCAGTTCCTGGAATCCCAAGGCTACGCTCACCTTGTTGCTTCGGGCTGTACCTATCAGTCGGTCTATCTTATGGAAGTAAAGTGTAGGCAACTCGTCCACGATAATGCTCACTGGGATGTTCTTGCCTTGCCCTGTGTTCACTCGTGTCACCAGTCGGTTGAGGATTAGGGCGTTTAATGCTCCGATGATGCTCTCCATTTCTGGGTCGTTGGCTATCAGCAGATAGCTTGGGTTCTTCGGGTCACTGACCTTCAGGTCGAAGTCATCGCCGTCCTTGTGGAATATCCAATAGCTTTCCTTGGTAGCAAGGCGTGAGGTATAGACACGCAGTGTACCTATCATACCCTCCAACTGCTCCATAGCCTTGTTCTTCAAGGCAGTCTGGAATGGACCGAGCAATGGGGCTACCTCATTGTCGGTCTCCAACACATTGAAGATGGTCTGGTAACTCTCATTCAGGAAACTCAAAATATGGGGCATGTCGCTGTACTTACCCAACCAATAGGCTGGCTCCACTTCTTCTCCTGCATGGTTAAACACCTTTCCGGTCGGCTTCATCTGCATGGTCTTCGGATCAAGTACTTTCTCTGCTATCAGCATCTTGCCGTCCTTGTCGTATGGTTCCTTGCCATAGTTGATGAAGAAGTAGATACAGGCAGCGAGGAAGTTGACGGCTGAGGTCTGGAAGAACTGGTCGCTGCCGCCACCGCCTTCCTTCTTCCCTTTTTGCAGTGATTCTAGCAGTGTCTCTGCGGTCTCACTCGCTGCTGCCAAATTATTGATATACTTCTGTTGTATCGGGTTCACTCGCTTGGAGTATTCCACATCCACAAAGTTGATGATATTGAACTTGCAGCCTTCTGGCAGTTTGCCCAACTGTTGGTTCTTCTTGTAGTGGTAGTACAGTTTGGTTGCCAAGGTCGGGAACTTGTAGTCGTAAACGACCATGGCAAAACCTTTTGCACTGTGCTGACGGATAAACGGCTCGATAATAGAAAAAGTCTTACCGCTACCAGGCGTACCCACTACCCAGGTGCCACGGAATGGGTTCACGATGTTCACCCATCCCTTGCGGAACTTACCTTTATAGTAGTAGCGCATAGGGATATTCACGCTGTATTTGTTGTTTTCCTCCTTCTGGCACTGTTCAAAACTCTCGTTCTCAAAGTTAAAGCGGTCTTTCATCAGTCCTTCCTTCAGGAACTTCGAGATGTTATCCAAGGCGATATGCACCAATACCGTTCCGATGATGGTTGTCACCATATATAGGATGATGTTCAATCTTAGGGCATAGAGACGAGTGTCCATTGCATAGCCGAAGATCCACACGGACAACACCAACAGCAGCACGCCACTCACCAAGGGGTAGAGCACCTGCTTTCGGGCATCAAATTCCAAGTGTTTCTTGTTTCTCGTGCCAACACAGGTGATGCACACCAAGAGGAATGTCACCACCTTGCTATACACCAGGTTCCCGTCATGGTAGATAAACCACTGCTTGATACGGTCGTGCAGGTCACACACCACACCGCCAAAGCCGTCTATCGCCCTTGGGTCTATGGCATACTCAAAGAACTCCATCAACACGGATATGTAGATGACTGCCCTGAATATCTTGTAAAATCCTTGTAACTCCTTGCTTTCTTCCATAAATATTCTTAAATAATCAACCTATAAGTTGTATTTTTCAATTATTTATTGTATCTTCGCACTATAAAACAATAAGATTATGACATTCGACCTGATTACAGAAAACGAGCACCTTTGGGCTGTCAGATATGATGACTGCCTCGACAACGTCCTTGACTCAATTCTTGGGCAATGGAACGATGTTACATGGTTGCGTAGCTTCTTCAGGCATAACATTGACGATTTGGCGTCCTACTTCAAAATCACTGATGTCAATCAAGCCATCTATGATACTATTGAAGATAGCGAACGTTTGCAATGTCTCATCATGGACATTTCTCCAGATGCTGACCTTGACAAGATTTTCCGCCCATTGGAGAATAGTCGTACTTCGGAAATGTTGTTGGGCAAAGAGAAGGCACGCTTGCGTAATACACCACGTCATGCTTCTTGGCTCCGCATTTATGCCATCAAACTCGAACCGGGTATTTACATTATCACTGGCGGTGCAATCAAGTTGACTCGTACCATGCAGGAGCGTGAACATACTTTGGTTGAACTCGCCCGAATGGAAAAGGTGAGACGTTTCTTACTTGACAACGATATTGCCGACAAAGATTCCTTCATGGACTTCTTAAATGAAATCATATAGAAAGGAGGTTATTATGAGAACTACAAACGAAATTGTTTCCAAACTGAGAGAACATCAGTCTTCAACTCCATCCAAATGGCGTGAGAATGCAGAGTGGCGCATGGCTAACAAATCATGGCTTCGCTATTCTCAGCACATTGCAATGATGATGCTCGACAAGATGGAGGAATTGGGTATGACCCAAAAGCGATTGTCTGAACTCATGGGCTGTAGCCAGCAATATGTTTCCAAGGTACTCAAAGGACAGGAAAACCTATCCCTCGAAACCTTGGCTAAGATAGAGCGTTGTCTTCAACTGCCTATTCTGAATCATTTAGCGTAGCTCTATTTCAGAAATATCGGATTGAATGAGTCGGCTGACAACACATCGCTATAGTTCACTTTCAATGAGATGGTGCGACCGCTGATTTGGTTCTCCGTCATTTCGATGGTTAATTGCTTGTCATTCGGGAATGTCATTTTCTGAATGACTATCACATTGCGGTAGCCATAGCGGAAACGCTTGGTTTGCTCCAACGTGAAGACTGGATGTAACTCTACCATCTGCGAGTTGGTAGCCTTGGCGGTCTTCTTATCCGTCAACTTCAATCGTATTTGGTCTATGTCAAACGGAATGTCTGTCTTGTTCTCCACGGAGAAATCCAGGAAGAAATAGTCACCCGACGAATAGATGTTGTTCAGACGCATTACCATCTTATGGACTTTGGTCTTCACATTGTTCACATGGGCTTCCGAACTCCATATCTGGCGAGCATAACGAGCCATGTCCGTTGAGGACAATGTGACCGCAGGGTTGTTATAGGCATTCTTTTCTATCTGTTGTATCTCCTTATCCGTCACTGCCTCTTGCAATCTCGTGGTATAGAGCAATGCATACTGTGCACGGTATCGTTCCGTCACGATGGTTACGATGGCAAGCACCTCACCATCTTCATGCATTCCCTCCTTGGGCTTCAAGCGCACGGTATTGTTGATGGGCTGGTCTCCTGCTATCTTGTCGGTGGATATATCCACAAAGCGGATGGGTTCACTTGCCGTAATGACGGTAGTCACTTGCTCGTTCACGGTCAGCTGCTCCATTTCCTGGTAGGTGCAGGGCTGATAGCACTCCGCACTGGTCTGTTGTGCCATCATGGGTGTGGCTGTTATAGCGCACATCATCAATGTGCCAATGGTCTTCTTGATATTCATATTGATGTAATGTTTACTTTGTTGTGTTTAATGTTTACTTGCTCTTGGTATCTTTCGAGTTTATCAGATACACAAAGGTGCCATATTTCAGTTTCACCTTGTTCTTCTTGATTGCCTTTCCTATGGCATTGCTTGTTTTCTGATAGGCATTCTGCATGGTCTGCATGCCCCACTGCGAAAAACTGCTGCCAGTATTGGGGGTGTTCATATCCACATTGCCGGTTACGGCTCCGCTTACCACGTCTTTGCTGGTCTCTCGGAACTGGCTGCTTGGTACATACAAGCCTTCCATGCCGTCTGTGTCATAGAGTGACAGGTTGATTTTCACTATCTCATCGTCCACCAACACGCTTTTTACCGTGCCTTTCACTCGTTGCGAACTGAAACCGCTCATGGTGGCATACAGGTATGCGCCTTTCTTCACTATCATCTCACCGATTTCCACATCATCTAACAGTCGCAAGCGGACACGGCTTCCATCCACGGCTTTCACATTCTCGTCAATGATAGCCTTTATCATTGTCGGCTCTTTCTCGTTCACCGCCAAAGTGTTGAAATAGTCCGAGGATGTCTTCACCTTTTTCACCACCTCACTTGGCTTGTCATTCTCGTCTGCTTCCTTTCGGGCATTCTCATTCACCTTGATTTTGCCCTTAATGTTGATACCGCCCTTGGCTGTAGCTGTTGTTTCATCGGATGCAGTTGCTGAAGACGATGAGTTCTGTTGCGTGGCTTGCTGTCCCTTCAGCCTTGCTTCGGCAAGTGCCTTGTTCAGCTCTGCCAACGCCTCGTTCTCTCTTTGTCGCTCATGGGCTTCTTGCGCTTCTCTCGTTTTCTCCAGTTCAGCTTGCCTCTTGGCTTCGGCATCCAACTGTTGCAGTTCTGCATCCGAATACTTGCTTTGGTATTCTTCTTTTTCTTGCTCATTGTCTCGGTCTATATTTTCCACGGCACTATGGTCTTCTATCTTGCCGTAGGCGTTCAACATGTTCTCATACTTGCCTCCAATACCGTCACCGCCCTTGATATGAGCTTGTGGAAGGTTCGGATTCAGATATTCCGTGGTCTGCATATTGGCATCCTTCTTCTCCGCCACCTTGGTATCAAAGAGGTCGAAGATAAAGTAGGAGGCACCAAGCAGTGGAAGATAGACAATCGCAGGTAGCATGTACTTGGGTTGTCTGAAATTGATTCTTTCTGTCAGCTTCATCGTTATTTGTCTTTATGAGGATGGCGTGCATCCTCATTGGTCCTTACTATGTTCTTTGCATTCCCCATATTCTGATGGCGAGCCTTTATCAGCGAGTCCTGTCTCTCCGTGGCGGTGCGTCGCTCTCCCTGATAGTGATAAGCTCTTGCCATGCGATAGATGTTGAAACTGAAGCTCACACCTACAAAACCGAACACGATGACCAGGAACAGTGTCTTGTGCAAGTCAGCAAACCTCTGTACCTTGGCGGCAGCCTTGTCTATCTTGCACATCTTGGCAAACTTCCTTCCGGCTCTCACGTCTCGCTCATAGCGTTCCTTGTATTTGGGGTCGTCCTTGTCGGGCATCTTCTCCCCAATGAGCATCTGCTTAAATCCTTTTGTGTTCATCGTTATTTCTTTTTACTTTTTTGCCTTTTTACTTTTTTACCCTTTACCTTTAATAGTTGCTCTTCGTCTTCTGGTCAATATCCTTGTTGAGCAAGGTTCTCCAGTTCACTATCAGCAATCCATGTGGATTGTTGTCTGTCCTTGGAACACGTTTCAGTTGTCCTGCCGTCACCAGCTCACGTGTCAGCACATTGGTTCTGCGCTCGATGCGCTGTCTGCCATAGTAGGTAAACTCCATCATCTCCTTGTTGAACTTGATACTGTCACAGAAGATACTGAACACGGCACTCGTTCCCATGATGTTGGAGTAGAAGCCCTTTTCCTTCAGTGTATTGTACTGCGCCAGTCCTGTCTCATCCACCAGATACATGGCTTTCTCCATCGTGTATTTGATGTACTTGTCATCGGGTGCCAATGTAAAAAAGTAGTGATAGAACATCTCTATATGACTCTTTGCTTCCACATCCAGTGTCTCATCCATCGTTGTGCGCTGCACCAGAATAGGCACATTGCCGTCCAATACATAGATTTTGTTCTGTGCATCCACCACCATGTTCTTTGCCGTCCAGATGCTACTGATACTTATCAGCACGCATCCAACCAGAAACAGACTACAGATGATAGTCACCAACTTCACCTTATTCTCTAAATTCTTGATTACCATTGCTATAATGTTTTTTACCTTTTCACTCTTTTACTTTTTTACCTTTATCAGTGCATCACATGGGCAAGTGTCCCCTGTGCCGACATTTTGGCTTGCTGTGCCACACCCTCACCGAAGTTTCTGGTAGAGAATGCGGTATCGCCCTCAGGAATCATCCAAGCTGCCAAGTCTGGAACCAAATTCAGACACTTCAAAGCCACGATGCTTGCTGCCATCAGATACCCTGCCGAGAAGAACGAGTTCTGCAAATATGCCGCCATCGTCTGCTCACTGGCGGTGATAGCCGTCAGGTTCTCCACCTGTATGCAGAGCACGATGTCGAAGAGCAATAGCACGTAGAAGCCCACGAAGTAGAGCATGGCTCCATAGAAATGCACGGTCAGATACCTTGTCAGCCACTTCGCCCAACTGCTTTCCCATTTCGGCAGTAGCGAGAACGCCCATTGTATCGGTCCAAATATCGTCAGCATTCCCAACAGTATCTGTTGACAATAGATGGTGCTCCACCAACCGATACGGAAGACAATCAATGCTATCAGCATTACTATCTTGTCGATGTTCACTACGGCTCCTGCAGTCAGTGAGGTAAACCACAGCTTGGCTGCGTCCTTTTCCATATTGGTCACTTCATCCACGCCTGTCTGCTCCATGGTCGATTCCACCAGATTCGGGTCTGTTGTTCCCTTATGGGCAATGTCTGCCTGAGCTTGTACGTTGGTGTACATCGTGTCTCTGGTATAGATAAGCTGCTGAACTTCCGTAAACTTGTCCTCTATCTGTGTGGCTTCCGCCTCATAAAGGTCATGGGTATAACTTCCGATGGAGTTTGGAATGTAACTCAGGAAGTCCAATACGCACCAACTGCTACCACTATTTGTCATACCAGTATCGGCTGGTGGGTACCACCAACAGAGGATGATGCTTATCACCAGTGGCTTGAATAGTTTCATCACATCCAGTGGCTCATGCTTCACCATCATCTTGTAGGCCATGTTCGCTGCCACCACGATGGAGAAGAGGGCTGCGAGTGCCATACACATTTGGACGACCCACCAAAAAGGTCCGTTTGAGCCTGTAAAAGTAGCGTCGCACAGAAACTCGTTGGTCTGGAAAATCACGTCATCAATTTCTTCTTCCAAGATGTTGATGCCGAAGTCGGATAATATGCTACTGTTGTCTGCCATAACTCCTTATCTGTTTATTTTCAAATCATTGTCATCCTCATTCGAGCCGTTATTACTGCCAGAAGATGTGTTGTTTCTCACTGCCATTCCTGCCTCTCGCCATTTGCTGGATGCACTGCTGATGATACTTCGTTTGTTGGCGGTCTGGTAGTTGCCGTTTGCTGTCAACAATTCCTTGGTCTTGCTGGCATTCGACATCTGCACCAGTTGCTTCACAAGTGTCTCGTTCTGTTTTGCCACATCTGCATAAATCTGTAGGTACATCTTCTTACGCTTGGCATTGGGCATATAGGCATCCTTGGTGGCTTTGATGGCTGTCTCATAGACATGATAGCATTCTGTCCAGCGTTGCTTGTCACCGATGGATCCGCCTACAGGCAGGATGCGGTCGATGTTGCTCTTGAAGGCATTCATCTTGCTGTTGATTTTGCTTCCTTCCACTTTCCAGGCGAGGTCAATCTGACGGTCTGCCATATTCAACGCCTCAATCTCTGCTCTTTTGGTCAGGGCAGAGTCGATGGCTTCGGCATATTCCACTTGATTGTAAGCTCCGATTCCTGCCGTGGTACGAAAACCGAGTTTGTTCTTACTCGCAGCCGATTTCTTGTAACTGCTGTGCAGTAACTGATAGTACAATTCTGGTGACAGACTTCCGCTACCGATTTCCATTACCGTTATCTGGTTCTTTTTCGAACTGTCATGATTGTATGTCACATAACTCTGGGCATTGCCTGTCATGGCTATGCCCAACAACAGTAATATAGCTCCTGCCATTGTTTTCTTTCTATCCATGTCTATACATTATAATATATAAGGGTTACTAACTCTCACTGTTTGCTAACAAATGAATTCTTCATACTTCACTCTTCACTTAACTAATATCCAAGTTTACCTGCCACTCTCCACCGACCGAAGGCATCTTCCAGTATTTGCTGCTTGCTTTTGGTTCGGTAAACCTTTTCTTTCCAATAGCCGATGCGCACTTGGATATATCGCCACGACTCAAAGTAGCTTTTGTTCAGATGCTTCTCTATATTGTCAAGTGAGGTGTTGATGCTTTCCAACACCACAAGAAGGTCTGCCGTAGAACACGCTGCCGCTCCTGTGGCATACAGCACCAAGTCGCTCACGCTTTTGTAGAGGTATTCGCCTTCATTTGCGATATTCTCTATGGCTCGTCGGTTGATGCCTATCAGTATGGTATCGGCAAGCGAAATGCGCTTTCGTTTGATGACTTTTTTGTTGTAGTCATCCAACAGCTTCTTATAGTCCGATATTCTGTCGCTCACACCCTCGTAGGTGGAGTACACGTTCAAACTGGTTCGTAAACTTTGATATAGCACATCTATCACATCAAATGCCCTGGTGTACTTGTCAAGGTCAACGTTCAGTTCCTTGTATGCCTTGGTCTCGTCCTTACTGTAACTGTGCAATAGTTTATTGCTGTATTCCAACGTGCTTCGTGCGAGCAACAGACTTCGCTGTTTCTTGTGGTCATTGATGTAGGCTTCTACGCTGGCAACATCAAATCCCCATTGGGCGAATGTTTTAGAGGGGAGGGCGAGGAGCAAGATTGCTACCAGCAATCTTCTCACGATATCCATTCGTCGCTTCTTGCTCACTGACCCTGCAACCCTCTCCGCTGCATCAGCCTTGTATTCTCTTCTATTTCTCATTTTCATTGTCTTCATCATTAAACTTGCCGTGATAATCATCTGAATGTTTGGTGTCGGCAGCTTTCCTTAACCAACGTTTCTTGCATTTCTCCACCAGTGTCAACCGTCGTCCTTCGTCAGCATTGATATGTGGAGCGATGTCCATCAGCACGTCGATGATGTTGCGCTTGTAGTGCATCATCTTCTCCAACGATACCAAGTCTGCGTATATCTTGGTGATTCTGCTGTCCACCTCTCTGGCTATCTCTAACCTATCGCTCGACCATAGCAGATGAAAGGTATCATCGGTGTTATTGTCATCGGCAGGTGCGCTCTTAGCATATTCGGTGGTTATCTTGCACGATGGATATTCCTGTGCGATTTCCGAGATGCGCTTGTTCACTTCGTCCGCCTTTTCCTGCTCGGTCTTGCTTGGGTCAAGCGTCATCACATCCACTACCGAGGTGTTGGTGTATTCCGATGTCAGCTCCCAACTGATCTGCAGGATGACTCTGTGTATCTTGATGCCCAAGAAATATTTCGGCTTTCGGGCGATCTTCAATGTTGCCTTGAAGGTGATGATGCCGTTGATGTTGGGCATGGTGGCTTTTCGAATGTAAGTATAGCCGCTCCATGTTCCTTCCCCTTGCCAAGTCAGGTTGTAGGCACTCTTGCAGTCGTTCATAATGGCTGGTATGCGATAGTAGTCATCCGTCGCCACGTCATTGTCCTTTCCTGCCTCTGCCTTGGCTTCCTCTATTTCCCTTTGTTCCTGTTGCCATGTGGCAAGTTCTTTGTTCAGTTGTTCGATGGAAGCCTTGTTCTTGTTGTATTGCTCCCGATACTTGGCTGCATCTTCCACACTTGCATTGGCGATTTGCTTGACAAGTGACTTGTTCTCCGCTTCCAACTGATTGATTTGCGATTGCAAAGAGGTTATCTTGGCATTGGCTTCCTGCTCTTGTTTATACAAGTCCGAGAGGTCAAGGTTGTTCTCTGTCACAGATGTTGTCATGGCGCATTTCTTGCTGTGGTCATTCAGCGAACCGCCACAACTCTTGCATTTGTATTGTGTGGTGCCTTGCCCCAACGGCACACCGTCGCTGCATGTCACACTAATGGTCACGCTCTCGCATCCCTTCAGTTTGGCGGCATCGGTTGCCTGATAGTAGTTGCGTGCATCACTGCCTATATAATAGGTATAGCCTTCCTCGTTGTCATTCCATTCGCTCAACCGGGCTTGCAGTTGTGCCTTGAAGGTGTTCAAGTCCATCGAATAGGAGTCAAAGACTGCCTCATATACTTCTTCTGTCCTGTTCCAACTCTTGTACACCTGTATCTCGTAGGCGTATGCCTTCTGTTTCTGTCCTTTTTTCTTGCTACTGATGATGTAGCTGTTCAACCAATAGCTGATACTGTAGGTAAAGCCATCATTCTGGTTGTTGAGCTGTTGCACCCTTGTTCTTGACCATCCTGCATGATTCTCCGAGTTTTGCAGGATGGCTTCCTTTTGGCTATTGTTGGGATAGAAGTTGGCATCCTTGGTGTTGATTCTGTACCAGTGGTCGCCTTTCAAGATGCTGTTGTCATCGGTGGGCGGTACATAGTCGCACAGTTTTTCTCGTCCTTGGTCTCGTCGGGCGATATACCATCTTTGCGTGTAGTAGTTTCCTGCTGTCTCATCCAGATAGTCGGTCATCCAAGAGGTGAGGTTATAGTTGGCAAGAGAGAAAAGTCCTGCCACGTTGTCCTTGCCTCCAATCATGCCCAAGAGGGTGTTGCCTACGCTCTTGTCGAGACTTTTGAACAGCGAGGAATAGTTATCCACAATGTCGATGGCTGCACTGAGCTTGCCTTGGAAGAGGTCGTTGAACTGGCTGCTCTGCAACAGGGCATTGCCGATATTGTTCATTCCTGCTCCTGCAAGGTTGGCTCCTGCCTTATACAGATTGTCGATGTCGGCTTTCAGATTGTCTACTGTAAAATTGCCTGGCACCTTCGACAAATCGTCCAACATCTTCTTCCAATCCACGTTGCCAATCTCTGAAAGTTTCAGTATGGCAGCTATCTCCTGGTTGATTTGTAGAAAGGCGATGTCCGAGAATGTGAGGGTGCTGTTTGTTACCACACTCTCAAACTGCATGCACAGGTTCTTGGTGTCATCACATATCTTCATCAGATAGGTTCCCCAATACAGGGCAGTCTGTGGACTTTTCAGCATCATTCCTGCCACCGTCCATATCTTCGGCATGATTTTGCCCGACACCATATTGTAGATACGGCGGTAATAGTAGTTCTCTGTGCTACTGTTCCAGATGCCCAACTCCGTCATTGCCTTGCGTTCCAAGAATTTTGAGGCGAAGATGCCGGCACTTGCCACTTCTGCTGCATTATAGTGCTTCAAGATGTTCTGCACCTGCTCGTTATAGTATGCCTCTGCCACGGCTTCCGTTCCGTATGCAGCTGCCATAGCAGCCACCGTCTGCTTGTCATAGTTCACGCTGTAGTACTGTGCGTCAGCCTTTGCCAACACACAGACTATCAGCATTATGATGGATAGAAGTCGTTTCATCTTTGATTACTTTTTATTTTTGTTCCCTAAATTCAGTACTTTTCCTGCCTGATTTACCTTTTGAGCAAAAGCGAGGCTCTTGCTGATACCACTTGCATCCCAATCCCTGCAATAGGCTTCGATAGCTTGTTGGTGGTTGCATTTCAACACTCTCTTGTAGAGTTTTAATGCTTCCTTCTCCGCTCGTTCCGTGGTGTAGGTCATATAGCACTCATGCGGTTCCTCCACACCATACACATTGCTGGTCTGTCCTCGTCTGATGAACACTTCACGAAAGAAACTGCGTCCTTCCTTGTTTTCCAAACGGTTGATGGTGAATATCTTCTTGCAGTCCACATCGGTCAAACCGAGTATCGCCTTGATGGTGTCGAATCGTTCCTTGAATTTACTCTGGTCGAGCAGCATCACCACATCCGAGTTGTTGATGATGGCTTCTTTCACTATCTCACTGCCGATGATATCCTGTATCTCCTGTGTCACCACACCCACGCTTGCCCAGAACTTTCTGGCGGTCTTATACAGATATTTTATGTATTCCGCCATCATAGGCGAGGCGATGGCTTTCCATGCCTCCTCAATGATGAGCATCTTTCTGTTCTTCTTGATGCGCATCTTCTGCAGGAACACGTCCATGATGATGAGTGTCACCAATGGAAAGAGCAGTGGATCATCCTTGATACTGTCGATTTCGAAGACGATGAAGGTCTCATCAAACAGACTGCTGTCCATATTCTCATTCAGCGTCACATCATGGCTGCCTCCTTTATAGAAGTCCTTCAACAGATAGTTGTAGGATGACAGGTCTATGCCATGCAGACCGTTCTCCTCGCATATTTTCGGCAGTCGCTCAGTACTGAACTCATAGAAAGTGTTGAGACAGAGGTTGCTCACTCGCTTGGTGGTGAAATAGGCATCGTAATACTCGTTGATGACTTGTTCTATCAGTCTGTCTTCGGTCTTGCTTACTGTGCCTTGACTTCCTTTCCATATCAGCATCACCAGGTTCTTCAGGAATCCCAACTTCTCGATGTTCCATTCCTCTCGCTTGATTTTGAAAGGGTTCATCGTGATAGGATGCTCCTCGGTATAGGAAATGTATTTTCCGCCGAAGTATTCACACAGTCCCTCATACGAGTTACCTGTATCTACCAGCACGATGTCGGTGTCCTGCTCATGGGCTTGGCGCACCATGGAGTTAACATAAAAGCTCTTGCCGCTTCCCGAAGGACCGAGGACAAAGAAGTTGCTGTTGTCAGTCAGCTTATTTCGTCCCTCTTTCCCTGATATGTCAATAGCCACTGGCACTCCTTGACGGTCGGTATAATAGACCTTGAATGGCGTGTCCTCGCTATGCACAATCTTTTCCTTGTACATCAGGCAGGTGGCGGCATCGCCCAAGGTCAAGAATCGGTCGTAGTCGGCATTCATCCCATAGCAGTTGCCGGGGAAAGAGTTGACAAACAGTTCCAACTGGTTGTAGGCTCGCTTCGAAATATGGATGCCCATCCTGCCAAAGGCATTCTCCATATGGTTGGTACACTTTTGTATATCCGTGTCTGGCTTCACCGTCACTATCAGATTATAGTGGGTATATACCAACTGCTTGTTTTCCCTCGCTATCACCTCTTGCACTCTCTTGATGTCCTCCACGGCTATCAGATTGCTTGGGTTTGGCATACTGCCATGACGGTTCTTCTTTTTGTCGAGCATGGCAAGCTCACGCTTCTGATTCGGCACAAAGATGATTTGGTTATACACCACACTCTCCACACCAGGAATGCTGTCCACCAATGCTACCAGATCCACTGGCATACTTGTGTTGTTCACCTCGATGTTGGTAAACGGACGGATTTGTGTCGGCAGATTAGCGCAATCCACATCCACAAGACTATATACCTTACAGCGTCTGTCACCCATACCTATCATCTCGTCATCCACCTTGAATCCTGTCATGCTCACCATCTTGTCACGGAAGTTCATGGCAAAGAAGCGGTCAACATACAGACTTGCTTCTTGTTTGTTCAGAAACTCCGACTTGATACCGGCATCCTTCAGTTGGTCTTGCACCTTTCTGATTTTTACCAGGAAATCTCGCCACTTTTTGTTGTCGAAGGACATCAGACGGCTCTTCTTGTTCTCCTGCGTAATGGTCAGATAGGTCATACTGTCCGTATGTTCTCTTCCGTTGAAATAGCGGAAGTAGGATTCGGAAAGGAACTCGTGTCCCTTGCCACTCTCATCCTTAAACTGCTTTCTAGTAAAGATGTCCTGCTTGTGCAGGGCATAGCCTTCACCCAGAGTCTGTGCGATGGCAGCAAACAAATTGGTGAACTCATAATAGCTGTCTATATTGGCAGAATATTTCTGCACTGGGTTCTCCATTCTCAGGATGGCAGAATACTCTCCAGTCTTTGTATAGAGCACACCGATACCGTCCGTGTCTTCCACGGAGAAGTAGATGTCCTGAAAGATTTTCTTCCGCTTGCCACCAGTACCAAAGGCATAGACCGATATGGCCATGCCAATGCAGATTGCCACGAAAAATAAGATTACATATAGTACCATATTCGTTTATTCTTCTGTTTCTTCGGATGATTGATGATTTTCTCCCATACTGGATGATTTGTTGTCATTCTCTTGATAAGAGGTATTGTAGCTTTCTTCGCCATAAAGGGTTGATACACTATCCTTTGCAGTGGAATCCATCCTGCTTGTTTGTGTTTCCACGGTCGCAGGATGTTCTTCTGCCTCTCTCGCCCAAGCAGCTCTTGCCTTGTCAGCACTCCTCATGGCATCCAATGTGGGTGGCTTGTAGGTCTTGTCCTTGCATGCGGTCAGCAATATGCCAGCCAATGCCATAATGATAATGTTCTTTGCTTTCATGCTCATAACCATTCTTTTATGTCAAAGATGCGATACTTTCGCTGAAACAAATAAAGGTAGACCCACACCCTTGGGGGAGAATGAGCCTACCAGTCGTTCACTTTCTACTTGTCATCCACATCTTGGTCATGTCGATACTTTTTTTGTTTCACATTTTTATATGCGCTTGCTGTAGGCATAGATAAACACTCCTTGGTCGTTCTTCTTGGTATGCAGTCCCTTCCGTTGCTTGAACATGATGAGACCTGCACCCGTAGTGATTGCCACGACCAACACTATCAGTCCTGCAATAATACCCATCAGACAGTAGGCGGCAATGAAGCCGATGATGGCTCCTCCTGCCGTGGCTGCTGCCCAATAGATATACCGCCCTTGTATTCCCATGAATTCAAGAGGCTTCTGGAGTCCCTTGAACAGTGGGTAATCGGGGTAGCGGATTTCCTGCTCTTCTCTTGCCATTCTTCACGTCGTTTCTCAATTACTGAATATGCACGGAATAACTCTCACTCGTTAGTTGGTCACACCGAAGAACAATGGCAATGCCTGTGCTGCTGCCACGAGGAAGATACATGCTCCTACAATCATCATGATCTTCTTCTTGACATCCTGCTCCTCATTGTTCATGGCGATGTAAACGCTGATGGCACCCACTACGGCAACAACACCTGCAATGGCATAACAGAGCTTGACCACAATAGGCACGTATTTGGCTATTTCCTCCGTCACAGTTGTCAAGGCAGTGGTTCCTGCTGTGTAGTCACCTGCCGAGTTTTGCGCCATGGCAATGCCACCGCCCACAAGGAGCATAAATGCCAATGTCTTCAAGCGTCCTGAAGAGAGAACGCTCTTGGCGGTCTTCTTCAAATAGTTCGTTGTTTTCTTAAACATTCTTTCTTGTTTTACTTGTTAATGATTCGTTTGGAAACACCTTATTATAATTATATAGAAAGGTGTTTTCGCTTTCACATGATATACTCTTCTGCAGTTGAGTCTTAAATCTGGTAGCCAAAGAATGCTGGGAACAGTATGGATGCACCAATCATAAACAGACTGGCTCCTATCAGCGTCAGTATGGACTTGGTAACTCCATCTTCCCCTGTGTTCATCTTGATGTATATCTGCAAAGCGGATATAATCACCATCACAGCAGCAACAGCGTATGTCAGATACAGCACATACAGCATCATCGTCACCACATAGTCGTGCATCCCTGCCAGTGCGTCTGCTCCCCAGCTATAGTCCACATTACCGCATTTGGCTGATGCTGACAGGGGGAGCAGCGCAAAGACAAAGGAACTTACTACATTCTTTATGATATGGCTAAATTTCATCCTTGACTGGTATTGTTTTGATGTTTGGTTGTCCTGGCTTTGTCTCGCCTTGTTTCAATAGGCTCTCCGTGAAGTCGTCCTGCCATAGTCCGTCTATCCATATGGGAGAAGTGGACTCCATCTGCCCATCCATCTTTTCCTGCAACGACTCGGCTGCGTTCTTCGGCTTCTGTTGGTTGACATCATTTCCTTCGTCTTCATCAACATCATCTTCTCTGCCGGAAGAATCCGTTTCTGGAGAATAACCACTCATTCCGTTGTTCTCTGTTCCCATACCATAGCCCTCATCGTATGATGTGCCGTCTTGGAAACTCGTGTCGTATTGCTTGTCGGCAACGCTAAAGCCACCATCGCTTTCATTGACGGCTACTGCGGCTTCCTCTTCCGTTATGTTGCTGATGTCAAACATTTCCTCGTTGCTCTTGGCTTCTTCCTTCTTACCATACAGGTCTCTGGTTATCATCACCGCATAGTAGATGGCGTATGCAATGGTAAGGCTGATTGCGAATATCAAAAATGGACTCATATAATACTTTGTTTTATTGATGATTTATACTCTATGCAGTGGCAAAAGTGCCAGTTGCGAGTGCAAAGTAAAGAGTAAAATCCGACATAAAAGAATTTTGTAAAGTATGGCCATCAAAGTTTAAGATATATTCAAATTATAATTATATATCATACTCTCAATCATACTTTAATCAGCTTTTTCTGTTAGTTTTCGCATGTTTGGGAAAAGGGCATAAAAAAAGCCCTCCGAATGGGAGAGCTTGGCGTTGTTAGTGGTTTGATGTCAAATATTTATCTTTTGAGCTTTATCTAATCTTCTGTGACAATAAGAAATCATAGACAAAATATCCAAAGCATCTTGTTCTTCAATAATCCATTCTGTTTTCAATTCATGAGCTTCAGGATTACGGAACATATTGCATATTCCTATAAGAATGGACTTGAACCCATTATGTTCGTCTTTTTCAGATCGTGTTTGGTAATTGTTGATAATCAATATTGGATTGTCTTTTCTGAAGACATGCTCAATAAGATTCTGACCATCATACAGAACACCACTAATGTCTTGAATTCTTTTTATGAGAGCTTTAGACGATTCGAAAACTGCATGAAAATAATTATTGGTCATCAGTTCTGCTTTGCAACATTGAAAAATCAATTTGTGAACTCCTCTTTCTTCCAAATCGTGCTTCAGTTTATTTACTCTTTTTTGAGCTTCCGAGACACTATTCGCAGGTGATGTTAACTCACTGAATTTTCCGCTTTCATTAAAAATATATCCAACTAATGCTAATTGGACATTTACTTTTTGCACAATCTCTTTATAATTATTTTTGTCAATGTTTCTTGCAGGAGCCAATATTGCTCCTATAAAACGTAATATAGAGTTAGAGCATTGTTGGATGTTTTGAATATTAGCTAATGCACTATATAGTCGTTTCCACTTGGTTATTCCAGGAGAGATGTCTGGTATGGAACATTGTGCCAAAAACAGTTCTATTTCAGAACCAGTATATCCATCAACGGTTTCCCCGATAATCTTGGATATACTTTCTACAATAGCTTGACTAAAACATTTTCTTTTTGTCATATTTACTTGACATTATGTATTGCTACAAATTATTTTTCCAATATTTTTCAGCCATAGGCTTTAGCCTGTCTGTGATAACTTGCATTACCACATTAAAGCTGAGTTCTTCTTTCCATTGAATCTTCCGAAGAAACAGTTTCCATTGCATCTGCCGATTGGCATCATTGACAAACTCGGCTGTGAAAAGTTTCAGCTTAGGATTGTATTCAAGTTCACGATTATCAAATGTTGCCTTGATTGCGTCATATAGTGTTTCATCGTCCAATTCTCGTTTTGTCAACAACTGGTAGCAGTCGAAGAAATCTTTCATTCGACTGTTGTACTCGTCACGGTCCAACATAGTGTGGAACTTCTCGGCAATAACAGTCTCCAACGAATAGGCTTGGAGATTGACTGACGGAATGTTCGGCAACAACAAAGGAAAATCAATGGATGCAGGGTAAGGTGTCACGACATCTCCAAAGCCTATGTCCACTGACATTTTATGGATAATGCTGTCCATGTGTGCCGTGAAGAAGAACCTTGTACCAGGATATTTCTTTTCCACAGTGATAGGCTCCATCGTTATGTTTTCCGTATCAAACGTAACGCCATCCTCATCACAGACTATGCCCAAAATTTCCTGGAACACCTTTGTTAAGAACTCTCTGTCACGGCTTATTCTTTCTGCCATGAAGTCCACATCTATGGTCGGACGAGCGTTAAGGCCATCCATCGCATAGAGCAAAGAACCGCCTTTAAGCAGAAAGTTGTCCTTGTACTGACTTACAGATACCCTGTACAGCAGTCGCTCGTTGAAATATCTTGCAAGAAGATACATATATTTATAGCCTGTCTCGTTCATCAGATTGAGCAGACGAGTCTTGACAGACTTGCCATAGTTTTTCTTTCCCATTTTATTCTATTGCTATTTCAAGATAATTTTTCAAAATATTGGCAACCCTCAGCCGTTTTGCATATTCTGCCAATTGGCTTAGGTTGCGGTTCTGTTTCTTCAGATAATTTCGTATCACCTCGGAGCATACTTCCAATCCGATTTTGTTACGATACTTGACGGCATCACATACGCTACGTTCCATATCCGTCATACGAATGTTGTAGCCCGACATTTCCACATCCATAACACCAAACTCCAAATTCTCCTTTTTCCAATAATAAAGTTCTATCGGTAGGGTTGGCGGCATTGCCACCTTTCGCTTGGCTTCTATAGCAACACAAAAGGAAGGTGGAACAACAGTAGAGAGCTGATGATATGCCCAAGCGTTGTACAGACATACAATTCCATTGGGAACGATTCGTTCAATATCTATCATCGTATTGAAAAGAGCGTCAGGAACAGCATAGACCCCATGGCGAACCCGAATAAGTTCTCCACGTTCCTTAGCCCTCACAATTTTCTGATAATCTGATTGGTTTGGGAACTCTGCGGTGGTTATGATTCCACCTTGCGAGGTTGCCTTATACATAATCTCATTCATACCTTTACCTTATTATGGTTATTTATCGGTGCAAAGATACAACTTTATCTTCAAAATCAATAGTTTCCTACGGAGAATATTTGTTTTATCCGTTCAAAACTATCACATTTTACTATTCTACAGCTATATTTATGGATTTCCTGCCTATCAGATAATCATTGACATCCTTGTATTCTGCATATCTTGTGGATTCGTTGATTGCCATGTTTTGATAACAGTCCATGATTGTATGGGCAGCCACCGTTCCTGCTTGGTCATTATCAAGATAACAATGGATAGCAGTGTAACACGCCAATCGTTCCATGCATTTCCCAAGGCTACTGATGGAGTTCAGTACAATATAATCACATGGCTCTTGTATGCAAATCACATTGTCGCCTCGCTTTTCCAAAGTCTTGTACGAAAGAAAGTCCATAAACCCCTCGAAGATGCAGCATCTGTCCTGCACTCCAACTTGCTGTGAATGTATCAAGGATATGTCTTTCTCGCCCAAACAACCTTTATAATATGGGTTACGCAGTTCATACCCATCCCGGTTATTTGGAAAGGCTATACCAAAATACCGCTTGCCCTTAAACGTGTACCAGATCTCCTTGCAATAGCGTTTACCCATGTCTGCATCCACATGGCGTGAACGCAGATACGACATAAGCACAGGGTAGGACAATTCTTGGATATGTACCTTGTCCATCTTGTCTGTCTCTACTTGTGTCGGTATAGGAGGTTTTGCCTTTGTGGACTTTGGGTTGTTCATGTCCGCTGCTATATGCTGCAATGCAGCACCCACATCATCCGTATTGTAGAGAAGTTGGGCAAGAGCAATGATGTTGCCACCCTTGCCAAGAGCAAAGTCATACCATTGGTTTCGGCTGAAGTTCACCTTGAACGATGGCTTTGTCTCCGCATGCAATGGCGACAGATAATAAGATGTGGACTTGCTGCATCGTTTGGGCTGATGTCCCAATGCGCTCAGATAGTCCGTGAGTTTGATTTCCTTTGCTTGTTGTATGTTCATCTTTCATTCATTTTTTGTTCATTCGTGCGCTTATTATATATACACCAGAGTGAATGAACGGTTTTGTGAAGTCATTTTGTCGTATGTCCATGTAGTTAAATATGATGCCACTTCACAAAATCCGTCCGTTCTACTATTATATATACACCGGGGTGAATGAAGTGGTTTTTGAAGTGATTTTCGCTTCATCCTCACTTCTTCACCTCCTGCTCTTCAAGCAGCGGAAGCGAAGGATAATCCTTCATTCTGCAATACTCGTTATTGCCGCACTTCACCACCAGTTTGCTCTTCAATAGGAAGGTCAGCAACTTTGACATCACTGTTCTACCTCTGGCAAAACCAATAGTTGTATATCCTTTCGTCAATGCGTTTATCACATTCTCATAACCTGACACCACTTTCTTGCCAAAAGCCATTCCAAGTGCCTTGTCATGCTGCTCATCGGTAATGTCGGCTATTGTCATCTTCGGCTGTTTGGCTGTGGTGGAGTCAACCACATAGTCCTTGGCAATCTCTGGAAGTCCCTCCTTGTTTATTTGGAACGCAAAGGGCGCAAAGTCCTTGTCTCGGATGTTGAGCGGTTTCACTTCACTCACATTCGCCATCGAATTGCTCTTGCTAATCACCAGTACCGTCTCTGCCTTGTTGCTGAGTTCCGTGCCAATGTGACCTCTTACATTGTCATCACCCTTATTCAGGTGCAAGACGCAATGGATGTGCAGGTCATAGCGGCTTGACCATTGCATCAGTTTGTTGATGATATGGACAGACTCGCTCGGATTGTTGATGTCGAGCATCAAGTCCCTTATGCCGTCAATGATGACCAAGCCAAACCCCTTTTGGGTCTGCAAAGCATATTCTATCAACCGCAGTCTGAGGTTGGGACTGTACTCTCGCAGTCCGAAGAACACAAGGTTCTCACTGTTCATGTTGTCGGGCAATCCTGCAAGCCGGAGGATGCGCTGCATCACGCTGTGACAGTGGAAACGGCTCTGCTCCGTATCAACGTAGAGTATCTTACGCTTGTCATCGGGTAGTTTTGCCGTATATTGCAGTACCTTTCCGTTAGCAAGCGAGGCAGCTACCAAAGCGGACACGTTGAACGTCTTTCGGCTCTTCGCCTTGCCTGTGGAGGCACTGAAGTTGCCCAGCGTGGCTATGGTCGAGTTGTCCACCCATATTATCTGTGGCGGTGTCTGGTAGGTCTCGTCCGCATGGATAAGCGATGCCTTCAGCAACTTTTCCAACAAATCAGCATTGTCCGCTGCGCCTTCAAAGAGGCTCATGTCGTTCATTTCTTCCATCGTCATCTGCTCTTCAAGGGTTTGTTCATCACATAGCGTATGGCATCCTGCTCATACACCTCTTTTGTTTTCACAGGGTGCTTCTTGATCCATTCCACCAGTTCTTCCTTGCTGAAATAGATGGTCTTGCCGTTTGGCTTGTAATGGGGAATGGCAAAGGTACGTGTCAGTTTGTAAAGCTGACTCTTTGAAGCGTCAAGGAATACGCTTGCCTCGTCAAGGGTGAGCACGTCTTTTCCTGCAAAGAGCCATTTCTCCAAGCACTTGATGCGGTTCAGCACATCCTCCACTGGTCCAAGCAGCTTGAATGCTTCTTCCATTTGTTGAATGCGCTCGGCAAGTCTCATTGGTGTCATATCTGCCAGTTCTGGTTCTGTCAACTCGTGTTTATACACGTCTATCGTTGGCGGTAGGATAGTGCCATCCTTTGGTGGATTGTTTGCCTGATTTGTTGTCTGTCCAATCATTGTCGTAATTTTATTTATCGTTACACATAACGAGGTCGCCCTCCATAACCAGGTTTCTGATTACGGAGGGCAAAGGTAAGGGCATTTCTGCCCAATCGGATGGAAGTGCGCTTGACTGTCAACCGACTATCAAGCCAACTGTCAAGGTTTTCATCTGTCAGATGGTGTCCTTGCTGTCATTTTTACCGCAATCTGCTATTTCTTGCACTTTCTTGCGGATAGCCTCATAGATGCTGGCGTTGGTACTTTTGGCATCACTGGTTGCTGAGGACAGCTTGGTTGTTGTAAGTGGCTTGTCTGTTGATGAAGACAGGATGAGTTTATGCTTGGCAATGATCGATTGCCATTGCTTGCAAATCAAGTTCTTGCTGCAGAGCATATCAAAGAAGAATGCCACACGTCTGTTGCTTCTCGCCTTTAGCTGCTTGCTGACTTGGCACGAGAAGAGTTTTCGCATATCCTCTTCCGACACATCGGCTGAGAACAAATGAACCTCATTGGCATGGCGCGCAATGAGGTTCAACTGAGTAGAATCAAAGTAACATTGAAAGTCCTGTTTCGGTTTGGTTTCTTGTGCTGTTTGTAATATTGACGGTGGTTTACCATGGAGATACTGACCGTTTGGAGGCGGCTCCGTGGTGTTGAACTTGTGATGAAGAGCCTTGTAGTCATGATACTCGAAATCCACTTTGGTAAAGAATATGACTACCAAGTCCTCACGTTCTTCAAGAAACTCCTCCATGATGTAGAAGTTCTTCTTGTGCTCGTTCTTGCCTGCCGCATACTGGCAGTCCGTATAGGAATGGCTGTTGAGAAAGTCCTTTTTATAGCGGTGATACAGTTTACCGCATCCTATTACTTCCGTCTGATAGCACTCATGGGCTTCCTTGAAGAACAGCCACAATTTGTTGGTACCACAAATGCCACCTACACTGTTAGCGAAGGTGCATTCATTGCATTGGGGTAAAAAGAGAGAACGAGGAGTCGTCTCGTCCTTGGTTGTTTGAAGTATTATTATGTTCCATTTTTATTCTTCGAACGCACTGTCTAATAGGGAAACAGCCTCGTCCTTTTTCTTATTGATGATTTTTGCGTAAATTTGTGTCGTGCGCACCTCCGTATGACCGAGAAGTTTGCTTGTTGTGTATAGATCTGCGCCCATGGTCAGCTCCATCGTGGCGAACGTGTGTCTTGAGACATGGTAGGTCACATGTTTGCTGATACCTGCCGCACGGCTCCATTCCGGGATGCAGTCGTAGTTCTTGCTTGGCAGTGTTGGAAACACCTTGTCCTCGTCACTCGCAGATCCACGCTCAGGCATCCAACGAAGGGCTTGCTTGTTGAGAGGAAGATAGAGAGGCTGCTTGGTCTTGTACTGCAATATCTCAACTCGTGTCTTATCACCCTCGGTGATGATGTTCTTCCACTTCAAACTCTTCACGTCACTGATACGGAGTCCGCAGAAGCATGAAAACAGGAACGCCGCCTTGATATCCTCACGCTTGCAAGGGGTGTCAATCAGTCTCTTCACCTCGTCAACGGTCAGATACTCTCGCTTGGTACCGCCACCTTTCAGAACATCCATGCGAAGACGCAATACGGGATTGTCGTCCATTATCTCTTCCTCAATAGCCATGTTGAAGGCTGCTTTGAGGCATTTGAGATAGTTCATCACCGTGGACTTGGACGGATGGGTGTGCTTGTAGGTGATATAGTCGTTCAACAAGAACACCATGAAACCATTGCAGTATTCCTTGGTCATCTCTGCGAGTGTCACGTTTGGCGAGTGTTCTCTCACTGCATTCAGCACGCTGTTCACCCAGTTTCGGGCAGATTGTCTTCCTCGCTCCACTTGTGCGTCACGGAATATCTCCAACCAATCCACAAGTCGCATTTTGATTCTTGACTTGTCTTTGAGCCCTGCGATACCGTTAGTGATGCTCATGATGCGTTGTGCCTTGATGGCATAGACTGCTTGCATCGTCTGCTTGTTCTGCTCCTTGGCTGCTGCGTCAACCTCTGGAATGAGATAGAGACGCAGATAGTCGTAGGTTCGGCGACCATTGACATTGATGGATAGATAGACCGACTTGTTGCCGTTGGCAAGTTCCTTGAAGCGGATTCTCACAGGCTCCTTGGTCTTGGAATTTCTCTTGCGCTCAGTCTCTGCAACGGCAATCTCTGTCTTCACCTTCTTAGTGGCAAGATACTCCTTGTATTTGTCCACGTTGGCATCTGGATCTTCTCCATGCGGCTTGTAGCCTCTTCTGCCGACACGCTTCTCAAAGGTTCCGTCCTTCAATGCCTTCATGCGTTCCTTGGCCTTTTTCTCAGCTTCTTTCCAGATTTCCTTGTGTTTCTCCTCGCTGTCATCCTTACGAAGGTAAAGACCAACTGACTCATAGGCACGTTGTCCCTTACCATAATATATATCAAGGAAGAGGGAACGGTCTCCATTGCGCATCTTGCGACTACGGACTATCACAGAACTGGTGTATTCCTCAACTTTCTCCACTTGGTTCAGCTCGTCAGAAGGATCCGTGAAAGTCTCTCCATTGACAACCTCTCGCATCTTGCGTTCTTTCAGACGCTCTGCGGTTTCCATGACCAAGGCATTATTCTGCTTGTCAGCCTCGGTAATCTCTGGGTTGATATAGAGCTTCAGAAACTCGTACTTGCGCTCACCATTATAATATATGTCGAAGTAGAGCGACTTGCTGCCGTTGGCAAGGTCCTTGAAACGAAGAGTGACAGCTTCACGCTTGTTGGGTCTGCCTCTATGTTTTTTGATTGTTCCATCTATGGCTCTGTCCTCACCGTCATCGTCAATGAATTTCCATTGGTGTCCTTCTCTGCCAGAAACGGCTCCGACGACTTCATTTACCTCACGTTCCTTTCCTTGGGTACTTTTGCCAGTTTTAGCAGTATTGCCATTCTCCTTCTTGCTTACTCGTGCAGTCTTCTTGCTTGCAGTAGTTGTAGAAGCCGGATGTTCCAAAGAAGCCTTCACTATTTCCAACTTTCCCGATAGGATTTCTTGCACTCGCTGGTTCTTGATAACTTCTGCCTTCTGCAAGGTCTCGGCATTGACTGCCTTAGCCTTGTCATCGTCCTCAGGAAGCAGATAAAGCTTCAAGAACTCATACGACCTCTTTCCACTTTTGTAAGTGTCGAGATAAATCGACTTTGTGCCATTCGCCAAATCTTTGTAGCGTATGCGCACAGGTTCATTGTTACTTCTCATGTTACTTTGTTATTTATTCTACTTATTGTCATTTTGCGAGATTTGTTACTCACGGTGCAAAGATACGAAAAATAATTGGATTTGTTACCCAAAACAAGAACCAATTACGAACCATTAACTATGATAAATAATAAAATAAAATGGTAAAGTAACAAACAAATAACAAAATACATACTTTGTTAAACATCTGCTATATGCTGTATATATTGGTATTTACGCGCGTTTTCTTATCATTTTGATTGTTGCATGATATTTGACGTTGCTTGACCTACATCGACCTCTTCTCTGAATTCGTGACCCCTGGAACTCAGGAAATGAACCCAGATTACACCAACGACGGCTTGCATCTGCTCGGAAAAGGCTACCAGAACTGGGTTAGAATCCTGAAGCCTTATCTTGGGAAATAAAGAGAAACAAAGAAAATCGGGCTGTTAACTGTTAACCTGTTAACTGCCCGATTTCTTTTTCCGAAAAAAACACTCAAAAAAAGCGATCCTACGCTGCCATTCCAGGCGTTCCGTAATGGCCATACTTGCCGATGAACTTAGCCGTCTTGGAGAAGGTGCCGTCCTCGTTCTTCACGATGAAGCCACGCTTCTTCCAGGTGCACAGGAGAACGGCAAGCTTCGTCTTGGTGCCATGAACCATGCAGACTTCCTGAATCTCAGCCTTATCAAAAGTATCATGAACAAAGAGCAGAAGATTGCTCACACCGGATGCATGATAGATAGAACGGGTGTCTGCATCTATCGCCTCCTGCATCTGATTGCCGAAGAAACGCATCTTGCACCACAAATCATACTTCACGCTCCATACGATGAAATCCTCTATCGCCTTCTCCCACTTCTCGCCATTCGCCAGATAAAGCACCATCGCCCTGCGGAAACCATTCGCCAGACTGCGCTTGGCAAACTCGGCGTAAGGCTTGTTGTAAGCCAGCTGAGCCAGTTCCATAAGCTCACTTCCCAGGCGCTCGATAAGCTGGCGCACCTTCCTGCACTCCTTGGAACCGCTGGCGGCATTCAACTGATGGATGTAAGGAGCCAGCTGCGACTTGAACTGCGCATCATAATTCCCCACAACCGGACAAGGAGCGAACTCGGGAAGGAAGATAGTGGCAAGCGACAATCGGCTCACGGCTCCATCAGCCACCTCTCGAACCGAGAAGAACTTCTGTGTGACGGCGATGGTACTCGAAGCATTCCAGTTGAAACGGGTCTTTACACGGGCGGTTACGCTCTTGGTGCCCACACGCTCCTGACCATCCTCAGAATTATCCCAGCAGAGACGAATCAGCTGGCTAGGGTCGTTGAACTTCTTGAGCATGTCCACCTCGTCCATCTTGCAGTAGAGATAAGCATCGCCAGCCTTCTGCGCATCGTCCAGACGCTGGATGTAGGCAGCACGGGTAAGATCGGGCGAAACGATGCGGATGCAGATGTCTTCCGGGCGCACCGGCTTCTTCTTGTTATCGCCCATGGTGTTCACCTCGTCCTTCCATTCCTGCTCTTTCTGACGGTTCACCTTATCCATCTGCACCAGGTCTTCGATGATGCTGTCGATAGGTCCGTTTACTGCCGATTTGCCAGACGACATCGGTGCTACGAGCAGATTCATCATTGCTGCCTCATGTACCTGATTGTCGATGTAGCGGAAGTTGACGCCCTTGAGATGAGCGGCAAGCGGAGGAAAGACCGCCATCGCCACAGGCGCCTTGAAATCGGCTGGCACCTTGCTGGTGAGCAGCTTGATGAGCTTAGGCAAACGGGCAGGCATCTGAGGGGGAACATCGGCGTAGATTCCCGCCTTCTCGGTGGCCTGCTTGGCGAGATAGTTCTTGCGGGCGAGCTCCACCGCCTGCTTCACGAGCTGAGGCATTTCCGAGGATTGAGCCACCTTGCAGGCACTCTCTACAGAGGCGAACGCCTTCGCCTCGTCTTCGCCGAAGATTTCGATTACCTGCTTAATCCAAGCCGCCTCGCTATTGCAGATGTATCTGAGCAGGCAGGCTTCACGATAGATGAAGTTGTTGCGGTTGCCATGGGCAGGAGCACCGCCCATCAGCTCCACCAGCGCCTTGGTAATCTCCTCATAAGGAACGCCATCGTATGTCTGCTCATACTGCGCAGCATTGGCAGCCCTTCTCGCCTTCTCCTCCTCGCTCTCGATAGGCTGGAAATCTACGGTTGGAGCGGAGGAAGAAGAGCTCTGAGAAGAGGAATTCTGAGATGCTCTTATCTGGGCAGAATCTACATCCAGCGGACGGCCATCAATATCCAATCCTCTCTTTCTATAAGCCTCACGATATTCTGCCACGGCTTCCTCATCCAGTCGCTTGTACCAGTCGTCGGCAGTATAGATCTGGCTCACGGCATCGGTGATGAAGATGATGCGCTCGGGCGTAACGCAGCTAGGGTCTTCGGTGGCATGGATGAGCTTGCAGAAGGCGCTCTGAGCCTCAGCGATGGTCATACCGACAGGGATACGGATGTCGATGTGCGCCTTGTTACGAGCCGAACGTTCCACGTGAAGCACTTTTCCCTTCCAAAGCTCGATGTCATCGGCAGAGAAAATCTTCTCTCTGAAAAGCTTCTCGGCAGGATCATCAAACATTCCGTTCAGCAGCAGGGCATTCTTCACCGCCGTCTCCACCTCCTCCGGGTTATCGATGTCCACGGTGGTTTGGAAGGTGAAGGCATCCGGGTCGATGGTCTTCTGGGCACGATGGTCATCGAGGAAGTGGAAGTAATGAGGAGAACGGAACGGCAACTGCTTCTTGAGTGCGGAAATCTGCTTGTCGAGCTGCTTGAAGGTCTCGCCCGCCTTCACCTCCTCCTGCTTCTTGATGATGGCGAAGGCAAGGTCATCCTCGTTAGCATACTGAGATGCATCTACCGCATCAGCCACCTGCTGCAGCATCTGCTTCTGCTTGGCGGTGAGGTCGCGAATCTGACCTACGAGGGTGCAGAGCCAAGGCTGCTTGGTAAGCTCGGTGTAGTAATCGAGAAGACAAGTGGAAATCTTACCCATGTTCGCATTGCGGTTAGGGTTCATGGCGATGAGACGGCTGCTCATCTGCTTACACTCCTCAAAAGAGATCATTTCAAAGTTGTACATACAGATAAAATTATTAAGTTAAAAACAAGACGAGAAACCAGGCTCCCGCCACTCAACCGTTCGGAAAAGCAGTGCAAAAATAAGGAATAAAAGAAGCGTTTCCAAGCGTCCGGGAAAATAAGATTGTAAAGGTATAAAAGCAAGGCGAAATGGTATAAAAGAGGAGAAAAGAGGTATAAAAGAGGTATAATAGTTTTAGAAGAAGAGCTTGATTCTCACAATCAGAAAGAAGAGCTTGATTCTCACAATCAGAAAGAAGAGTTTGATTCTCACAATCAGAAAGAAGAGCCTGCCCCATACGCCCTGAAAGGGCAGAAGCCCCCAGCCCAGGGCAACGCCCTGGGTATGCTAGCATTTAACAATGCGCCCTGTAAGGGCAAAAGCTTTGTTAATTGCCTGGTACTTGAAAGCTTTTGCCCTTACAGGGCGGCAGGCTTGCGTCCGTAATTACCCAGGGCGTTGCCCTGGGCTGGGAGCTTCTGCCCTTTCAGGGCGTACTTGAACCACCTAAGAAAACATACTACGCAGATCATCAATCTTTATCGAACCAATCTTCATCTTCAGTATCCTCATCATCTTCCTCGTCTTTTTTGCTCGGCAGAAGATCCTCCAGGATCAGATGTTCCAGCAGGGCTTGTTCTTGCATGAGTTTCTTGAAGGCATCAACGATGTCGCAATAATGGTTGAACTTGTCGGACCTTACATTCCATTTCTTCGGATGAAGACGCCCCCACTCCAGCGCATCATGTCTTTCAAACATAGGCGCTGCAGCTTGCGTAAGATCCTTCCTTTTGCAGCAGGGAGCCAACTCATCGCTCCCTTTATCCAATTCCTCATATTGCTTTTCCAGATAATCGCAAAAATCAGTCTGACTGGTAGAATTAAAAATACCCCAATCATTCAGCATACGGTATACAGGATACCAGTCGGATTGGCTTTTTAGCAGAAGTTTACCCGTACTTGGCTTATGATAAGACGCCATTCCCAGGATAGCTTCATCCACCAGCCCCCAGAGTTTCTTCTTGCGCTCGGAACCCGAAAGCTTGGCTCCCACAGACTTCATCGCCAGCAGCGCCTCCTCGTTGCCGTGCTTGCCCCACTGCTTCACATCGCTCACCCTGCCGTTCATAATCATCAGTACAATGCCCGAGAGCAGCTGGAGCATCATCTTGCGGGGCACACGCTTATAGAATACCTGGCGGAGGAAATCTACCGGGTCGGCCTTGAACGTGGGATAGAGCGAATATGGGAAGGCATAGAGCTGCTTTTCTATGGCGTCCAGCTGGTCTTTATAGTCGTAGGCACCCGTCTGCTTCTTCTTGATGGCGATAGGCGCTTCTACGAAGAACGACTGGGCTGCCCGTTCACGATAAGCGAAACTGGTAATGAATCCCATCTCCGTATACAGTTGCTCGCCCATGCGATGGATTTCCTCATCGTCTATGAGGTCGAGGTTGTTGAGAATGCGGTTTCTCGTCTGCGTCATCTCGCGCGAATAATCGCTTCGCTGTATTTCCATGAAGCTGCTGAGCCGCTCCCTAGCCTCTTCCAGGTTGTCGCGCAGCTCTGCCTCCAGCGCCGACCGGGAATCGGCATCAAGAGGGTTCTTATCGGCTTCAGCGGAATCTGAATCACGAGAAGAATCTGAATCACGAAAAGAATCAGAATCACGAGAAGAATCTGAATCCTGTGAGAGTTGCTCCTGAATGCTGATGATGTCGTTGATGACGCCTTCCAGCATCATGGTGCAATCGCTGAAACGGGTCAGCTTGTCGATGGGCAGAATGGGTCCGGAATAGTGCCAGCCGTCATAGATTCTGTCATCATAGATTTCCCTGCGTGCCTGCTCTATCTCCTGCTCAGAGACGTCCACACGCGCCTCCACTATCAGCTGGAGTCCCGACTTCTCATCGGCTCCCTCCTTGCTGTTGCTTCCCAGGCATCGGGTGCGCAGGTTCCTGCCCTTCCGGGCGATGATGAGGGCTCTTACGTCCTCGCCTTCCAGGGCTGAGACATAGCCGATGAAAAGCTGCTTGTCGTAAGCCTTCACTGCCAGCATATCAAAGGGGTTGGCGTCATCGGGCACGAGGCAGATGGTTCTGCCCTCTGCCTCCCTGGCGTATTCTACCTCACGACCTTTCACGTCGTTATGGGTAAGACCTACTATATGGAATTTCAGTTTCTTCATTTTATGTTGTTATTATTGTTTTTATGTTGTATTTTGTTTGATGTTGCTGTATTTTGTTTGATGTTGTTATAGTCGGGTACAAAAGTACGGCTTTTCGATGAACCCACCAAGCATACTTGTTTAAATTTCCTAAAAGAGCATCTGGGAGCAGCAGGGGTTAACAGGGTTAACAGTTAACAGCTGTTTTTCCTACCTCCCCCTTGCGTACCTTATTATATTACCTTAATTCCGCAACACTATAATTTAA
>NZ_QUCG01000044.1:0-30517 GCF_003473645.1 Prevotella sp. AM23-5
GGAGTTAGTCTATAAGGACAAGGAGAGAACCAAGGTGCAAGGTATCCGTTTCTGCAAGGATGGATATAGTTTCAAGGGGACACAGATTAGCCGAGACTATAGCTTTGGCAAACTGAATGCGAGATTTGAGGGAATGGAGAAACACGTTTCATCAAGAGACAACTCTACTCTGCAATACGAGCAAGGCTATCACAAGAGCAACGATGAGCCATCCATGTCGGATAGCAGCCAAGACCTTTGGTACGGCATTTCTTCCATTGGACTTTTTGCTCCAGCTAATGCTCAGACCTTTGAGTCATTCCCAGAGGATGAATCAGCCAAGAAGAAAAAGAAGAAACGCAGAAGAGGCTTTAGCCTTTGATGCAAGTTACAAACCAAACAACATCAGAAATATGAAAGAAGAAATATTGGAAGCCATCTACGGCACAGTTGAGAGATTGGAGCAGAAAGTCGATGAACATTCTGCTTCACCAAAGAACGCAGGAGCGGAAACAGTTCTTAGCCCTGCAAGTGTTGACACAAGCAAACTTGAAAAAGCCATCCTTTCTGTGCTGTACAAAAATTCCGTGGAAACGCAATTCGTTCCACGGAATTTTCCTTAAGTTATTTTATCGTATCTCCATAATCAGCTTCCTCTTCTTCCTGTAAATATAAGCATATTACATTAAGATAATCTACAATTTCCTTGTGTGTTAAATTTAACTTTTTAATACAAGAGCAGAATTCCATAATAACACCTTCTGGATTATAGTCCCCTCGGCTATTAAAGATGAAAATTTTCTCTCTCTTATAGACAAAAATTTGTCTTGGAAAATGTGGTCCCATGCCTTTGAAAGCATATATTCCATCCACAAAATTATAATTATTAGGAGAGATGAGGTTTACAACATTTTTACTTGCATTTGTATATTTATCTTCATAGTTATTTTCTATTTGTTCCGCTATACTATCAGGTAAGCACACACTTTTTAGTGAATCTAAGCATTGTCCCTTAATTGATATGTAAGGAACAATGCTACAGATAAAACATAATAGGATTTTATTGATTATCGTTATTTTCATTGTTATTTCTTAATTTACCTCACAAAGTTACACCATAAAAACGGCAATTCTCCGATTTTGTTTCTCTCAACTCAAAGGTTGCCATAAGCAGCACCTTATTGCCATCTATGTTATCTTCGTAGAAGAAGCGATAGACGCCTGGCTTGTTTGGCAGAATATCGGGAAAAAGATGGGCCGTGATGGTGCCGCTTTGACCATCGCTTAAAACATGACCGATGGCCGTGAACGAGCAATCGGTGGGCACAACAAACCAATTGCCATCCGCTCCTTGGGCTGTGATGCTATATGCTTCGCCATACACAAATTCCTCGCCACTATGGTTGGTAATCGTGAATCTGATTTCCGTGGTGCTCAATGGATAGGAAGGCTTCTCCGCCTTGAGGGAGATGCCTTGGTAGGTGCTCACGCCTTCCCTGTTGTCGATGATAGGGGCCAACTTGCCCTCAAACCTGATGGCGGGCGAGTTGTAAATCTGCCTACGAAACTCCAGCTGCTTCTCCTTCGTGTTCCAACGGAGCGCAACATCAATGGAGTTGGATCCCATTCCAAATCCAACAACATTTCGCAAGGCCGGGGTCTTGTCTTCCGACAGGAACTTCCGCTCAAGTATCCGCATAATGGCGTTCAGTTCCCTATGCGAATATTTACGCGCCGAAGCCTTGCGATAGGTTCTCTTCTTGCTCTTGACAACTCTCTTTTTGCTAATGGTCGCTACCTTCTTTTGTTGAGCGGCAAATGACTGTTTGCAAGCAGCAAAAGCTGTTTGCATTGAAAGGAACATTGTCAATCCTAATATTATTGCATTGAGGAGTTTTGGCTTCAGTCTCATAGTTATCAGCAATTAATAATTTAACATGTAGAGAGATATGAACTCTTATAGTATATTTCTTTTCTTATGAGAAAAGTTCAATTTATTTTGCAAATATTATATTTTAGTTTATCCACAAAATGATGCTATGATATTATTTTGTCTCTCATAATCTCTTCAATCATTGCGTTCCTTTTTGTCCGTGATAAGTTCTTTCATATCCACAGACAAGAACTGTGCAATTTCAAGAAGTGTGGTAAGGTTGGGTTGAGAACGGTTGCATACGTAAGCATTGACCATACTGAAACTCCTTCCTAACTTCTTTGCAAGCCATGTTTGGCTTATCCCTTTGTCCTCTAAGACTGCTCTTATGCGATTTAACTTCATGTTTTTATCGTTTTTACGCTACAAAAATAATATTTTATCGTGATAATCCATCCAAATCCCTTGAATATCTGCTGTATTCCGTCGTAATTTAGACAAAATATAAATATAATCTGCAAAAATGGAACTAAGCAATTGATTTCCCAATATGGCAAGATACATATATGCGTTTATGAATATGTTCTTTTTGCCATACTCTTAAAATGACGTTACATGAAAATTACTGTTGGTAACTACTCTTTTACCTTTGCAAAGACTAATCTTAATATTTTGTAAAATCACAGCATAAAATGTTGTTTTTCAGAAATTAGATTTAACTTTGCACTCGAAATCAAAGCGTTCTTTGTATATTGCAAAGTTGTGAAAGAAAAAGAATATAGCTCGTTTCTAAATCGTTAGCAGTCACATTCTTTAAAATACTCAACTCGCTGATATTCAATAAATAAAAGAATTTACTGTGACTTGCCGTGTGAAATGTTACATTTTTCTCTATCTGTGCATCCTTTGCCCACTTCTTTACACTTCTGTTTATTGTAAAATGGGTAGGCAAATCATAAACAGGTTCATTATCCTTTGCCTTGCCTCTATCTGGCAACCACATCAAAGCATTTGCAGACAAAGGAACAACTATACTTTGTCTTGTCTTTACCTGCACTTTACTAACAACAGCACCACCATCAGCATCAAACTTTATATCTTTCCATTTCATATCTTTAACATCAGACAATCTAAGCCCACAGAAACAAGCAAACAGGAAAGCCATCTTTATCTGCTCATCATTACAAGGGGTTTCTATCAGTTTTTTCACTTCATCTATCTCCAAATAACCCCTATCATTTCCACTTCTTTTCAAAGGTTTCTTTTCCTCTTTCTTTAGCTGTGCTGTAGGGTTCTTATCTATTATTCCATCCCTTACAGCCTCATTTAAGGCTGTTACAAAGGTATTGAAATAAAGTCTGGCTGTGCTGTTAGCAATAGGTTTCTCTTTATGTTCACCACTTCTTTCTGGCTTGCTAGTACCTATAGTCTTACCATTTGCAAGGTACATTACAAATCCCTCACAATAGGCTTTATCTACCTGTGCCATAGTAATCTTATCACCTTTGTACTTAATCAGATGCAACAGCACATTCTTTATAGTTACAGCATTACTTTTACTCTGTCCTAATTTCTCTTTTTTTTCTGCATAATACTGCATCCAATCTACCAATAGAGTTTGCTTTCCCCTATCAGTTTTCTTGATGGATGCCTTACCATTTGCAGCATCAATAATTCTTTGTGCCTTAATAGCCTCAGCAGCCAACAAAGTATTTTTATTCTGGTTCTTTGTTGCAGCATCCACTTCTGGGACTAAGTACATACCTAAACTTTCATACATATACCCCTTGCTATCAGAATTTGGCACATAGCTTCTCAGATAGATAGCTTTATTACCATTTCTCAAAGCCTTAAACCAAAGTTTAACAGGCTCTTTAGCCTTAACTACTTTCTTTGTTCTTGCCATAATTAGAAATATTTTTTAGATACTCTTTAGGTACTAATCTAGCATCTAATAAGCACCACATTGTTATTTAACCACTGCAAAGATACCACTTTTTAATCACATAAGCAAGGGTTTTAAGTTAAAGTACCTAAAGTAGTACCTAAAATGTACCAATAATAAGAAATAAAGAGAAAACAGGATGCTAGTTCACAACCATAAACAACTAGTAATCATAGGCTTTTTCTTTCCTATATTTTACCCAATTTAATTAGTTGTTTAAGTTTGCGCGGAGTGTGGTTGTGAAATCACGCTCCGCTTTTTTATTTATCTAAACCAGGCTACCTAGAATGCAATAATCGTTGCAGAATAAATATTTGCATTTATGCTTGGCTAATTCAGATTTTCTTCGTACCTTAGCAGCGCAAAACGTAAAGTGCGTAAGAATATGGCAAAAATAGTAAATAAATATCCTGTAGGAATTCAGACCTTTGAAGAAATCCGCGAGAAAGGTTATCTCTATATAGATAAGACCAAATACATCGTAGATTTTAGAGAAAAAGGGATGAAATATGTTTTTCTGAGTCGCCCAAGACGATTCGGCAAATCGCTTTTTGCCTCTACCCTCCAAGCCTATTTCGAGGGAAGAAAGGAACTTTTCGAGGGATTAGCCATTGCAGATTATGAAAAGGATTGGGTGAAGCATCCTGTATTTCATTTCGACTTGAGCGGTGCCAAGCACATGAGCATAGAGCAACTGGAAAGATACCTGGCTGATATGCTTGAAGAGCAGGAGACCATCTGGGGCTACAAGACTCATCAGGTGGATGCAAACCTCCGCCTAAAAGACCTAGTGAAGAAAGCTTACGAGAAGACGGGCGAGAAGGCTGTAGTCATCATCGATGAATACGATGCCCCGTTGCTGGACGTAGTGCATGAAAAAGAGAACCTGCAACCGCTCCGCCGCATCATGCAGAACTTCTACAGCCCTTTGAAAATGCTCGATCCATACCTAGAGTTCACCTTCATCACTGGTATCACCAAGTTCTCGCAGCTCAGCATCTTCAGCGAACTCAACAACCTCGACAATATCAGTCTGTTCGACCAGTATTCAGCCATCTGCGGCATCAGCAAGACAGAACTTACCACGCAGATGAAACCGGACATTGAAGCTATGGGTGAAGCACTGAATATGACGTATGAGGAGTGTCTGAAAGAGCTGACGCAATTCTATGATGGTTATCATTTCAGTGAGAAATCAGAAGATATCTTTAATCCTTTCAGTCTGGTAAAGGCACTGAATGCAGGAAAGATTGCTCCTTATTGGTTTGGTTCCGGCACGCCGTCCTTCCTCTTGAAGCTCTTGGATAAGTATCATGTCAATCTTTCTACATTGGAAAGTCAGGAGGCAGTATTGAGTTCCTTCGACCAATCAACAGAGGAAATGACGGATGCCTTGCCATTGCTTTACCAGAGCGGCTATCTGACCATCAAGAAATACGAACCGATGTTTCAGGAATATACGCTGGGAATTCCAAACAAGGAGGTACGCGACGGACTGCTCAACTCATTGATTCCCCATTATGTGAATCCTCGCCGTTCCGACAACAATGCCTTCCTCTTGGGATTCTGCAAGGCGGTTTATAGAAATGACATCGAGGCGGCACTGGAGCACATGCGCACCTATATGGCTACGATACCATATGATTTGGAGAATCACAGCGAGAAGCATTATCAGACCATCTTCTATCTGATGTTCAGCTTCCTCAACATCTATATCCGTACGGAAGTGAAGAGCGCCATCGGCAGGGCTGATGCCGTGATGCACATGCCTGATACGATATACGTCTTCGAACTGAAGGTAGATAAGAGTGCAGAAGAAGCTTTGGCTCAGATAGACGAAAAAGGCTACATGTTGCCTTATCATTCTGAAGGTAAGCGACTGGTTAAAATCGGTATCAGCTTCGACAGTACCCAGAGAACTATCAGAGATTGGAAAATCAAGGAAGAATAAAGAGTGCGTACCACATTACTACTGTCGCCGAAGAGGGCTGAAGCTGAACTTTAGCGTTTCACTCTTTTTATAAGCAGCGCATACTAAAGAATATAAAGAAATATGTATCAATGGGTTATATAGGATTTAAAAGATTCATAAAACGCTATTTTTACCCTATTTTCAGTGTTCAGAGTTCAGTATTCAGCCTGATGTTCTGCCTCATGAGACATAGAGTAAACAAGTACTTGCAATCTTAAGTTACTGAATGGTGAACAGCGGGGTGAACACTTGCTCAAAGTATTCACCTTTTCGGCTTCGGGGTTCACCCTTCACCGACTTCATTGCCAAGTGTTCACCCTCACTCTTATTTAGAGAACGTTGCAAACAACAGCAAGCCCCAGCAGAATACCGCCCCCGACCTGCCCTTCTAGGGGTGGGGAGGGTAAGTCTGGCGTAAACAAGATAGTTACGATAGCTAAGTATCATGGTTACGATAGCTAAGTATCATGGTTACGATGGCTAAGTATCATACTTATGATATGCATGAGTTGGGCTTCAATTTTCTGTACCCTCTGCTACATGCTGCTCATCAGAATCTGACTACACACATTTCTCCATCAACACAAAGGTGATGAAGCCCAGGAGAAGGGCGTAAGTGGCTTGCTTCTGAAAACCATGGGCATGAGTTTCAGGAATCATCTCATCGCTCGTTACATAAAGCATGGCGCCACCGGCAAAACCCAGCATCACGGGGAGGAAGGTGGAAGAGGCTGAACCCAAACCGAAACCCAACAGGATGCCTGCCACTTCGAGCAGGGCGATGAAGATGGAAATGAAGAAGGTGCGGACTGCTGTAACACCAGCCATCATTAAAGGAGCAATGATCACCATTCCCTCAGGAATGTTCTGCAGGGCGATACCGAAAGAAACACCCCACTCCGTGGCACCTTCTTCAGAGCAGACGCTCACTCCAGCCGCCATGCCTTCGGGCAGTTTGTGCAGGGCTATCGCCATCACGAAAAGCATCACATAGCTGAGTCGGGCATTGTTGCGATGCTCCTCGGGGTCGAGTCCCGTGATATGATGAAGATGGGGAGTTACCAGATCTAGCACATTCAGGAACAAGGCTCCTGCCATTACTCCGATTACTACCAGCCACCAAAGTCCGGTCTGTTCAAAGGCTGGCACTATCAGTCCCAGCGTGGAAGCCGCCAGCATGATTCCGGCACAATATCCCAACACGGCATCGTTCCATTTGTGAGGCAACTCCTTGACGAAGAAACCCAGAATGGCACCGATAATGGTGGCACCGCATAGTCCGGCAGCACTTATCAATACGTTTGTCATTGTTATTTTGCTTTTTATCTTAATCCGTAAAATATATCGAAGTTATCCTATCAAATATGTAAGATGCAGATATATGATAGAAGATAAAAAGCATGGACAACCCTCACGGTCATCCATGCCCATCTATTTTCGTATCTGATCTATTCTATTTAATTGTGTTCTGTCATGGTGAAATTGATGCACTTCAATTTCGTATATTCATTCCTATTTCAATTTCTTATAACCGTAAGATGCGTTATTGCCCAACTGCTCTTCGATGCGGATAAGCTGGTTGTACTTAGCCATACGGTCGGTACGGCTCATAGAACCCGTCTTGATCTGTCCTGAGTTAGTTGCCACGGCAATATCTGAAATTGTAGTGTCCTCGGTTTCACCAGAACGATGGGAAGTAACGGTGGTGTAACCATGACGGTGAGCCATCTCGATAGCATCCAGTGTCTCGGTGAGAGAACCAATCTGGTTTACCTTGATGAGGATAGAGTTAGCTGCACCCATCTTGATACCCTTCTCCAGGAACTTCACGTTGGTAACAAAGAGGTCGTCACCTACCAACTGGCAGCGGTCGCCGATGGCAGCGGTCAACTTCACCCAGTTGTCCCAATCGTTCTCATCAAGACCATCCTCGATAGAATCAATAGGATATTTGGTAATCAGCTCCTCCAGGAACTTGATCTGCTCAGCAGCAGTCAGTTTCTTTCCATTAGGATCCTTCTTCTTGCCATCCTTCAACTGGCGGTAATCGTAGAACCACTCACCATTCTCCTGAACGGCAAACTCGCTGGCAGCACAGTCCATGGCAATCTTCACGTCCTTACCTGGCTCATAACCGGCATCCTTGATAGCCTGGCAGATGCTGTCGAGTGCATCCTCAATACCATCGAGTGCTGGAGCGAAACCGCCCTCATCACCTACGGCAGTAGAAAGACCGCGGCTCTTCAGGAGCTTAGCCAAAGCATGGAACACCTCAGCACCCATACGGATAGCCTCCTTCTCGGAAGGAGCACCCACAGGACGGATCATGAACTCCTGGAAGGCGATAGGCGCATCAGAGTGAGCACCACCATTGATGATGTTCATCATAGGAACAGGAAGGGTGTAAGTATTGCAACCGCCGATGTAACGATACAATGGAATATGGAGATACTCAGCAGCAGCATGAGCCACAGCCAAAGAAACACCGAGGATGGCATTGGCACCCAGATTAGACTTGGTCTTGGTACCGTCGAGTTCCAACATCTTATAATCGATGGCACGCTGCTCCAAGGCAGAGAAGCCAACCAAAGCAGGAGCAATTACCTGATTCACGTTTTCAACTGCCTTCAACACACCCTTGCCGCCATAGCGGTTCTTGTCGCCATCACGAAGTTCCAAAGCCTCGTTCTCGCCAGTAGATGCACCAGAAGGAACCGATGCACGACCTACGACACCTGACTTCAAAGAAACTTCAACCTCTACTGTAGGATTGCCACGAGAATCCAAGATTTCTCTTGCATGAACATTTTCGATAATCATAATACTATAATACTTTTAATTACATTAAACATTTTTTCCGAGTGCAAATTTAGATATTATCTGATAAACCACCAAATTTCGGGCATCATCAAAACTAGGTATTTGCCAAGAAATACCTACTTATAAGTATGCAGTAAATCACCATTTATCACTTCCCCATCATTTTTCCGATGATTTCCTCGAAATCTTCCTTCTGCATAGCGCCCATCTGTATAGTAGGCTTACCTTTCATCGGGATGAAGAGGAAGGTAGGGATGCTGCGGATGCCGAAGACGGAAGCCAGTTCGGATTCCTGGTCGATATCCACCTTATAGAAATCTATCTTGCCGGCATATTTCCCGGCAAGAGATTCTACCATGGGAGCCATCATCTTGCAAGGTCCACACCAGGTGGTATAGAAATCGATAATGGCAGGACGGGAACCTGCAAACACCCACTCATCGGGATGAGACTCGTAATCCATAATCTTCTTCCTGAAATCGGAAGCCGTAAGCACCTGCACCTTTCCAGCAGAAGCAGACTGATTACTACTGCCAGCTACTGACTGACCTGCCTTCTCTGCCCCAGCCTTACTCTCTGATTCAACACGAGAAGGCAGTCCCGTTGAGCTGCCTTCCTGTTTCTTGTTATTTTGAGAACATCCCATAACGGCTAAAGCCATCATGGCATATAAACAAACATTTTTCTTCATCTAATCATTCTTTAAAATCAATAAGCCAAATCGATTGCAACAGGATATACTCGACATGGGTCGAAGTATTCCGCACAACTGTTCACCATTGCCTGCAAATCTGCCTTGGCAATACCGTGGAATACCTGCTTGCCGTTTACCATGATGGTTACAGGCTCATTGAGGTTGACCAACTGGTCATTGAGATAAACTCTCAACTTACCACCAGTGGCAGGAGAATAGCTGCGGTTGAACTTTAGATCGATTCCCCACTGCTTATCCTTCAAGATAGTGGTGTAATCCACATTGCTCACCTTGATGGAAACCACGTTCTTGTCGATATCCATCTCGTAGTAGGTTCTAGACTCTGATGGGCGAGTCAGCACCTGCAGGTTGTAGAAACCGGAACGATGTCTGCCATCCATCTCGAAATCCTCCCAGAGCACGGTCTTAGGATATGGATTGCGCACAAACTGCTTGAGCCAAGGAGTAGTCAGACCATAGGTGATATGATGCTGCATACCCGGCAAAAGCTGGATGCGATGACGGAAGATTGGAGTCTTATCTACAGACAATGGGCGAGCCAACTGCGCAGAATCGAAAGCCACCTGGGTGTACCAGGTCAGGTCGTTGCGATAGAAACCGGTATCATCAGCACCCGTGAGGAAAGAGAAACCGATATTGGCACAGTTTTCCACAGGCGCATTCTTCAAAGGTTCACCACCTGCCATCGGACCCGCTGCAGCCCAATAGTCGGCATAGAAGGAAGCAAGACGCTGACTGCCATAACCACCTTCGCTGATACCGAACACATAGAGACGGTTGGCATCCACCTCATTCTTTACCAGGTTCTGGCGAATCAGCTTCTCGAAAGCATACTGCTTGGAGAGATGCCACCAGCGATAGTATTCACCCTCGTTAGGAATCTGAGGAATGAAATAGATGGAAGGAGAATCCTGGAAGCTCAGACCGAGCTTGATACCATTCGACCACTCATGATCCTTAGGTCCCGATCCGTGAACATACAGGAAGAGCGGGAACTTACCATCGGCAGCTACTCCCTTCTTACCATAATAATAAGGCATTACAGCATTAGGCTCCAGACACTGAGGCAGATTCCAGGAGCTGTTTTTTGCCAATGTCAGATCTTCAGGTTCTATGAGCTTTTCTTCCTGCAGGTTCTTGTTGGCATCGCACCAGGCTGTCCATACCATCTTCTGGTAGTTGGCAATATCCTTGCCGTCGATAGCAGCCTGAAGCTTGGTGTCAAGAGGTGTGTTTTTAGAGAATTCCGCCTTACCGTCTTTCTCCAATGCTTTCTGCTGCGCTTTGAGAGACTGCAGGAAATAGGCATTCACCTTTTTCTGCAATCCCTGTGACTGCGCCATGGTCTGGGTTGAGTAGCTTAGTGAGGCAAGCGCCATCACCATGTAAATCATTTTTTTCATTTCGTACTATATATTTATTTAATTACTAGTCTTTCAAAGAATAGGTAACCGTAGTCACTACCCTCACCTTTTTAATATAAGGAGTATTGGAATCTCTATCCTCTATCGAGAACTGCCCTTGGTCAGCGTTCATGATCTTATCAATCTTGCTCTTGCTGTTTTCGGCAAACTGAGCAGCAGTCTTCTCTGCATTCTCAATTGCCTCCTGCATCATCTTCGGCTTCATCTCGCGGAAAGCCACATACTCGTACTTCACCGGATTCTCGTAACCACCATCCACGATGGCCACACCTTTCTGAAGCAGGTCACCCTGCCGGGCGATGATACCACGAACCACCTTCACATTCCGGGAAGTCACGGTGATGATCGACGTGATGTTGTAACGGTAAGGCTGACGGTTTTCGCCATATCGCTCAGCATTGAGGTCGATGACCACAGGGGCATTGACATTGATTTCATTTGCCTTCACTCCATTTGCCAGCAGGAACTGGCGGATGGTGCTGGTGGTAGCGTTGATCTTCTTATAGAGCTGCGGCAAGTCGTTGCCAATCTCCTTGGAAACGATAGGCCATGTCACCTTATCAGCCTCAACTTCCTTTTCTGCCAATCCTTTCACCACTACTTTGCGGTCTTTGGCAATCACACTTTCAAGTCCAGACTTGACACAAAATCCAAGCACGATAATGCCTATGGCTAAGATCACTGCTTGCTTGATACCCGTATTGACATTCATAATAAGTCCTCCATTTATTAAGTTTGAAATGCTTACGAGGACAAAGATAAGCAAAAAGATGATAGCAGCCATCTTTTTTAATCTTTTTTATGTTCTAATCTCAACCAGACAAGAAAGATATGTTAAATCTTCTATACAAACGATACAACCTATTGATTTTTTCACTATCTTTATCCCGTTAAAATGATGTATAACCTCTAAAACCACAACATCATGAAGATAGGTATTCCAAAAGAAATCAAGAATAATGAGAATCGTGTGGGAATGACTCCTGCTGGTGTAGCTGAATTCATTCGACATGGACACGAAGTGATGGTGCAGCATACCGCTGGTGAGAACAGTGGTTTTGCTGATGAAGAGTATGTGAAGGTAGGAGCCAGGATCCTGCCCGACATCCAGAGTGTGTATCGCGAGGCTGAGATGATTATCAAGGTGAAGGAACCTATCGCCGAGGAATATCCACTCATCCATCAGGATCAGCTTGTTTTTACTTACTTCCATTTTGCCTGCGACAGAGAGCTCACCGATGCCATGATCAAGAGCGGTGCAGTCTGTCTGGCTTACGAGACGGTAGAAACCGACAACCATCATCTGCCACTGCTCATTCCGATGAGTGAGGTAGCAGGAAGAATGGCGATTATCAATGGTGCCTACTATCTGCAGAAGACCAAGGGCGGTAAGGGTAAGCTGATCAGCGGTGTGCCGGGCGTAAACCGTGCGAAGGTTCTCGTTCTGGGCGGTGGAACCGTGGGAGAAGCAGCAGCAAGAATGGCAACGGGATTAGGCGCTGATGTGTGGATTACCGATATTAGTCTGCCTCGCCTTCGCCAGTTGGAGATGGAATTGCCAATCAATGCGCACACCCTCTACTCCAACGAGCACAATATCCGAAAGGAACTGCCGGATGTTGACATCGTAGTAGGCAGTGTACTCGTTCCGGGTGACAAGGCTCCGCACCTGATTACCAGGGACATGCTGAAGTTGATGGAACCTGGCACCGTACTGGTGGATGTGGCTATCGACCAGGGAGGATGCTTCGAGACCTCTCATCCAACCACCCATTCCGATCCGACATTCATGGTAGATGGCATTGTGCATTATGCCGTAGCTAACATTCCGGGAGCCGTGCCTCATACCTCTACCATCGCCCTGACCAATGCCACCCTGAAGTATGCCCTCGCTCTTGCCGACAAGGGATGGCGAAAGGCGTGCAAGGAAGACAAGGCTTTGTATCGGGGATTGAACATCGTGAATGGCAAGGTAGTATTCAAGGCGGTTGCCGATGTCTTCGGACTGGAATACGAGGAGATGGTATTATAGGAGAGCGCATTATAAATTCATGAAACATAACTTTTAAGCCCATCGGATCCGATGGGCTTAGAAGTTATGATGTTTTTTTGTGTGCCTTTCCAATGATAAAGATAGACTCGTGGGCAGCGATTCCGCAAGGGAATATTCAAAAATTTTAAAACATATTAATAACAAATGGATTACAACATGATTGGGACCGCATGGTCGTTACTACCTCCTATCGTCGCCATCGCTCTGGCGCTGAAGACGAAGGAGGTCTATTCTTCTCTTTTTATCGGTATCATTCTGGGTGCCGTTCAATATTGCATTTCGATGGGAACAGGTTTCGACGGATTTCTCGTTCATCTGACCAACCACACCGTAGGCGAAGGCGATGATGCCAAGGCATACGGTTTGATACATTGCCTTTCCGACCCTTGGAACGTGGGCATTCTGGTATTCCTGGTGGTTCTGGGCAGCATCGTATCACTGATGAACAAGGCGGGTGGTTCTGCGGCTTTCGGCCGATGGGCTTCCAAGCACGTAAAGTCGAAGATTGGTGTGCAGGTAGCCACCATTCTGCTCGGTATTCTGATATTCATCGATGATTACTTCAACTGCCTTACCGTGGGTTCGGTGATGCGCCCTATCGCAGTGCGCAATGGCGTAACCAAGGAGAAACTGGCTTATCTCATCGACTCCACAGCAGCTCCAGTCTGCATCATCTCCCCAATCTCCAGTTGGGCAGCAGCAGTATCAGGCTTCGTATCGGGAGGCGAGAATGGACTGGCACTTTTCTGCAAGGCGATACCCTACAATTTCTACGCATTCTTCACCATCCTCTTTATGTTTGGCATCGTGATCATGGGCTTCGACTTCAAGGCGATGAGCAAGTATGATGCAAGACTGAAGGAATGGTATGAGCGCACCAACGGAGGAAAGCTCGACGAGGTGAGCGATACCAAGCTGCAGATCGTGGAGCATGGTGTGGGAGCGAAGCAGGAAGAATCATCCAAGAGTAAAGGCTCTGTGAGCGATCTTGTGATTCCAATCATTATGTTGATTATCTTCTGTATGGCAGGCATGGTTTATTCGGGAGGTTTCTTCGATGCCAGCAATGCCAACTATATGAACTTCGTTGACTCCTTTGCAGGCAGCAATGCCTCTATCGGTTTGGTGCTTGGTTCATTGGCAGCCCTGATTCTGACCATTCTGATGTTTACGGTTCGCAAGACCTTGCCATTCGATGAAGCGATGAGTAGTCTGATCAAGGGATTCGAGGCGATGGTACCAGCCATTCTGATTCTTACCCTGGCATGGACCCTGAAGAGCATGACCGACTCGCTGGGAGCAGCAGAATATGTATCTACGGTAGTGGCAAGCAGCGCTTCTGAACTCCAGATGCTCCTGCCAGCCATCATCTTCCTGGTTGCAGCCTTCCTGGCATTTGCCACAGGTACATCCTGGGGAACCTTCGGTATTCTGATTCCTATCTGTATCGCCGTCTTCCCAGCTGCCGACCCATTGCGTATCATCTCTATCTCAGCCTGTATGGCTGGTGCTGTCTGTGGCGACCACATCTCACCTATCAGCGATACCACCATCATGGCGAGTGCTGGAGCCGAGTGCAAGCATGTACACCATGTTTCATCCCAGTTGCCATACGCCCTGACTGTAGCTACCGTCAGCTTCCTGACCTTCATCGTGGCAGGTTTCACCCATACGCTGGGAATGGTAACAAGTGCCATCATTTCGTGGATATTCGGTATGGCGATGCTTGGTTTTGCTTTATTTTATCTAAATAAGCGCCAAAAAGCTAAATAATTCATTATTTTCTTGCATAATTGGAATATTTTCAATATCTTTGCAAACGAAAATAGATAAATAACATATTAATAACATAATACAGAATACATTATGAAGGAATTAAAAGGAACAAAGACAGAGAAGAACCTCCAGGAGGCATTCGCTGGTGAGTCACAGGCTCGTAACAAATATACATATTTTGCAAGTAAGGCTAAGAAGGACGGTTATGTTCAGATAGCTAATATTTTTGAGGAGACAGCTGCCAACGAGAAGGAGCACGCTAAGTTGTGGTTCAAGTACCTGGAGGGCGGTGCTATTCAGGATACAGAGAAGAACCTGGAGGCTGCTGCCAATGGTGAGCACGATGAGTGGACCGATATGTATCCACGCATGGCAAAGGAAGCACGCGAGGAAGGCTTCGAGGAGATTGCAATCAAGTTTGAAATGGTGGCTGAAATCGAGAAGCACCACGAGGAGCGCTATCGCAAGCTCTTGAAGAACGTGCAGGACAAGCTCGTCTTCTCTCGTGACGGCGACTGCATCTGGCAGTGCTCTAACTGCGGTCATATCGTAGTAGGTAAGCAGGCTCCAGAGGTTTGCCCAGTCTGCAACCACCCACAGAGCTACTTCCAGCTTGAGGCTCAGAACTACTAAGGTTCTATTAACAGAAATAAGGAGGTGTGTCATAAGTCACAGCCAATACGCCCTGAAAGGGCAGAAGCTCCTAGCCCAGGGCATCGCCCTGGGTTTTAGAATAAAGACAAAAAAGTCGCCCTGAAAGGGCAAAAGCTTTCAATTTCAAAGCTTTTGCCCTTTCAGGGCGACTCTCTTTTTCTTTTACCATTGGTTGATATCAGCTTTTGCCTCTATCTTTTTCTCGATGTTATCAGGAAGTTTGGAGAAGAAGTCATAGCCGGTGATACGCTCCACCTCATCTACCGAGTTGACAAAGTCTTTTTTCTGCAGTCCGGTAGCTCCCTGGTTGCGACAGATAAAGCCGATGGCTTGCGGATTCTTGCCGGTGCGGAGGATAACCTTGAAGAAAGCATCAGGCACCACCACCTTGTTCTTACCCAGTTTGCGATGCTGCTTATTCAGGAAGATCGGACCGCAGACAATATAGACCTTACCATATTTCTTAGCCCAGGTACGGCATTGCTGTTCTATGCTATTCCAGATTCCTGCATTCAGAGCATGGGTCTGAGGACACATATTGGTCATCAGGAAGCACTCGTCCATAGCCTTCTGGTTCCACTTGTTATCGCCAGCCGGACAGAGATGACCTCTATCATAACCGCTGTTGTAGTAATCAGCCTTCGTTCCCTTAGGCGATGGCATATCCATATCATCCTCAAAGTCACCACGCTTCAACTTACCCGAAGCATGAGCACGGGTCAAGGTCCATGCCACCCAGTTAGGCTGACGGGTATCGTGATTGTATGATACGGTATAGGCAAAACGCTTTCTGATGGTTTGCGATACCTTTTTCTTTGAAACCGGGATTTCCATCCCCGGTGCATCCCCCTGTGCTGCAGGCAGCATAGAGGATGACAAGCCAAAAGTAGAGAGCAAAGCGATGGCGCCAGCTATCACCCATCCTCTCATTTTCTTATTGAATTGAATCATCTTTATTTTATATGAAGAGATTATTATGTATCTTTATAAAGAGATCATTATGTACTTATCCTATTCTGCAGGATTAATCTTTTCCAGCATGATTTCTATCAGTCTCGGAACCCCATAGTCTTCAATCTCACTTTCCTTGATCCAGATGTAATCATCTGGGAGTGGAGGACGGTTTTCCGTTTCCAGGAGATAGAAATCGGCAAGAAGGATGCGATGAGTCAGTACGTGCTTGACATCTTTTGCCAGCAAAATCGGATTCTTCACGAAAGAAGGCAGATCCTTGACATCGGAAACATTATAAGGCTCCCATAATCCCTGCCAGATATCACCTTCTCCACGGCGATGGATGGCAACCATCGGTTCTGGAATTCCTGAATCATCCGCTGCCGAAGATTTACACCTTATATATATATAGGAGAGATGGCGGGTCTTCACCTTCACGGTCTTGTTCTTGACGGGCAGTTCCTCTACCCTGCCGCAACGCAAAGCCTCGCAGGTTTCTGCAAGCGGACAGAGCAGACACTTCGGAGACTGGGGGGTGCATTGAATCGCACCGAAATCCATCATTCCCTGATTATAGGATGCCGCATCGGAGGCAGGCAAGAGCGATTGAGCCAAAGCAGCAAACTCCTTTTTCCCCTGAGTTGAGTTGATGGGAATATCGATGCCGAAATATCGGGAAAGCACCCGATAGACATTGCCATCAACCACAGCTGCCGGAATATCGAAAGCGAAAGAGCCGATGGCTGCAGCGGTATAATCACCTACTCCCTTCAGGGATTTGATGCCTTCAAGGGTATTGGGGAATGCACCTAAAGCCACGATCTGCTTGGCGGCAGTATGAAGATTGCGGGCACGGGAGTAATAGCCCAAGCCCTGCCAGAGTTTCAAGACATCATCCTCACTGGCTGCTGCCAGATCTTCTACCTTGGGATAGGTCTGCATAAACCGTTCCCAATATTCCCAACCTTGGGCAATGCGGGTTTGCTGAAGGATGATTTCGCTCAGCCAGATGGCATAAGGATCCCTGGTTTCGCGCCAAGGCAGGTCTCTGCCGTTCTCACGAAACCAACGGAGTATTTCTGTTGAAAAAAAAGAGTTATTGATCATTATTATGCTTTTCTTCCCTACTGCTCCGGATATTGCTCGTAAATCTTCAGACCGAATTCATTGGCAAGCGCATAGGCATGCTCCATGATGTCGGCAAGGATATGCTCGTAATTAACCCATACCTTATCCTTGATGAAGAAATAGAATTCGATAGGAAGACCACACTGGGTAGCTTCCATGTGGCGAACCATCAAGGTGAGTTCCGTATTTACCTCAGGGCGTTGACGCAGATATTTCTCCATAAACCTGCGATAAAGCTGGAGATTGGTTGGAGCCAAAGCTGCAGGATTCTTCAAGTCCTCAATATCCTTTCCTTCCTGAATATCCTTTTCTATCGCCTTCTGAAGAGATTCCTTCAACTTGAAAGAATCCTCAGTGGCGAAATGCTTCGCAAGCAAGGTCTGCTTCAAGGTCTCATCCACCAATCGGATGCTACGGAAATCAAAATAAACGATTCGCTTCACTCTTCTTCCCCCACTCTTCTGCATGCCAATCCAGTTCTGGAACGAACCATTCACCAGGGTAGCTGGCGAGATAGTAACGATGGTATTATCAAAATTACGCACCTTTACGGTAGTAAGTGACATATCCTCCACAATACCATTGGCATCTACCGACTTCACGGTAATCCAATCACCCTTGTGCAACATATCATTACTGGTGAGTCGCACACCGGCAGCCAGACCGAGGATGGTATCCTTGAAAACCAACATCAAGACAGCCGAAGTAGCACCCAAGCCGGCAAACAAGGTCATCGGACTCTTACCCAACAGGATGGCAACCACTACCACTCCAGCCACAAAGAGCATCAATACCCTGAGTACACCGCAGAAGGTATGGAAATACTGCTGAGCCGAAGAGCGGCGCTCTCCGCTATTCTCCAATCCCTTGAAGGAACCGATGAACACCAATACCGTACGTACCGACATCACCACGATATAGATACCCGTAGCACGCTCCAGAATCTCCTTGAATATAGGATATTCCAGATAGATAAGCGGCATGAGCGACCATATTACCACTGCAGGCACGATATGACAGGCAGAAGTGAGCACCTTCTTATTCAGCAACACATCATCCCAGGAAGCCTCCGTCTTTTCCGTAATCTTCGAGATCAACGGAACTACAATCTTACGACACAGGAAATCACTCAGCATCGCCAGCAAGATAGCGGTGACGGTGAGCAGGATATGACGAAGCATAGGCACGTAATCACCAGTGACACCCGCCCATGTTATCATTTCATCTACAAACCTACGAATTTCTTCCATAAACTTCTAACTTAATTATGGTTGGCAGAGCAGGTTACAAATCTTGTCTGCAAAATGTCTGGCATTGCTGCCGTGCATGATTCCATTATTGATGATAGAGAAGCAAAGCTCATGTCCATTGGCTGCCGTACAATAGCCAGCCAGCGAGATGATACCGGTCAGGGTACCCGTCTTTGCCTTGACATTGCCGTGGGCACTGCCGCTCTTCATACGCTTCTTCAGGGTTCCATCCACACCGGCTATAGGCAAGGAATGAATCAGATGCTGCTTGATGTTGTCGTTGCGGAAAGCATAACGGAGCATCATCACCTCCAGCTCGGCACTGAGATAGTTGTAGAGCGACAAGCCCGAACCATCTGCCAGTCTGTAGCGGGAAGCATCCAGTCCCAGCTTATTGATCAACTGCCGTTCCACGTTGCGGGCACTCTTGGCACTTGCCGGACGGTTGCCCGTAGAAGCCGCAATCTGGTAATACATGCACTCGGCATAGAGATTGTCACTCTCCTTCATCATCTTATGCAGTACCTGGTCCATGGTATGGAAACGGGTACAGATGGTAAAGGCATTGGCAGGACAGGTCTTGGAAGAGGCATACATCTCCTCATATTCGATGCCTGCATCCTTCAACTTAGCCAGGAAACGGTCCATGAAGATGTCCTTGCGGGAAAACACCAATGGCGAAAGTACCGGATTATCATCATCCCAGCACCAGCCTTCGCCCAGCAATGCCGCATCCTTCATCGAACGGTCGGCATATACATTACCCCGAATGGTATCCACACCCATATCCTTGAGACTGTTGACAAATGCCGTCAGGTCATCACTGTTGAAACGGGGATCCATACCTCCCACACAGTAAACATCACCCGTCAGCACACCGTCCTCAATGGTTCCGGTATATTTCAACTGGGTCTTGAACTGATAGGAACCACCCAACTTGTCAAGTGCGGTGATGGCAGTCAAGAGCTTCATCGTACTTGCCGGGCGCATCAGCTGTCGTTCGTTGTGCTTGTAGATGCAGGAATCAGCATCCATATCCCAGACCATGATCCCCACCTGCGATGTCTCAAACATCTTACTTTCCAAGAGTTTGCCGATACCTACCTGCACCGATTCGGGCCAAGGCAGCTTCAATGTATCAGCAGCCAGGGAATCCAACATCGTGGAGTCGGTCATTTCCGTGTCGTCCTGCGGCTCCACCACTTCTCCTTCAATCACATCCTGAGCCTGCACCGGCATCGCCATGAGCGTAGCCATGATGAAGCTCATCATCATATATATAATCTTTTTCATTGTCTTTTACTAATTTCTTTCTCGAAAGCCTCTTCATTATCGGGCTGCACCGTTACCATATTATGATGTCCGTATTCTATCACCAGGCAATGATCCAATCCCAGAAAGGTCTTGGCGGTATGCACGCTGATGATGTCGCATACCGGCACATTCCTGTTGGAAGAGAACCTGCCTTCGTTGATGATGAGATATTCCATCTCGTCATCTCGGTCGATAGGTTTCACCTTCTTGAATGTATAGGTGGTATTCAGAATACGCTCGATCATGCCCACAATGATGATGGCAACGAAAATGCCAATAATCGCCATCTTGACCCAGAAGAAGTATCCTGCCAGGAGGGCGAAAACCACCACTCCAACACGAGCCGTCGTATTGAAGCGCTTATGAAAAGTTCTATCTGCCATATCTCGTTCTTTTATCTTTAAAATAGCGTTTTCAGCTACTATTTGATAGTCTAAAAGACTATATTACCTTAAAATTCGCTGCAAAATTACAAAAAATCCCTCTCTTATTACTCTTTTTAATGAGAAATTAGTACTTTTGCAAACAATTAAGCATTATTAGAATAAACTCACATGGTTTATAAGTATGATTTTCTGATTATCGGCTCAGGAGTTGCCGGTATGAGTTACGCCCTGAAAGTAGCCAGAGCGCATAAAGGTAAAGTGTGTATGATCTGCAAAACCTCACTCGATGAGGCAAACACTTCATTTGCACAAGGTGGTGTGGCGTCAGTTACCAACTTGGAAGTAGATAACTTCGACAAGCACATACAGGATACAATGATCGCTGGTGATTACATCAGCGACTATCAGGCTGTGAAGCAGGTTGTCACCATGGCACCAGAGCAGATCAAGGAGCTCGTGCAGTGGGGTGTCAACTTCGACAAGCAGCAGGATGGCAAGTTCGATCTTCATCGTGAGGGCGGACACAGCGAGTTCCGCATTCTTCATCACGCTGATGATACGGGTGCTGAAATCCAGCGCGGTCTGATGGAAGCTGTGCGCAACTGCCCGGACATCGATATCAAGGAAAATCATTTCGCCGTAGAAATCATCACTCAGCACCACTTGGGTGCCCGTGTTACCCGCCGTACACCTTATATTAACTGTTACGGAGCCTATGTTCTGAATCCTGATACCCAGAAGGTGGATACCTATCTGAGCAAGGTTACCGTGATGTGTACTGGTGGATGTGGTGCCGTTTATCAGACTACCACCAACCCTGTCATCGCTACCGGTGATGGCGAGGCGATGGTTTACCGTGCCAAGGGTACGGTGGCAGATATGGAGTTCGTACAGTTCCACCCTACAGCCCTCTATCATCCTGGAGAGACCCACCCTGCATTCCTCATCACCGAGGCAATGCGTGGATACGGCGGCATCTTGCGTCTGCCTAACGGCGAGAGCTTCATGGAGAAATATGATGAGCGCCTGAGTTTGGCTCCTCGCGACATCGTGGCACGTGCCATCGATAAGGAGATGAAGATTCACGGTCTGGATCATGTCTGCCTGGATGTTACCCATAAGAATCCGGAGGAGACCAAGCGTCACTTCCCTAACATCTATGCCAAGTGTCTCAGCATCGGCATCGATATTACCAAGGATTATATCCCGGTTCGTCCTGCCGCTCACTACATGTGTGGTGGTATCAAGGTAGATCTGAACGGCTGTTCAAGCATCAACCGCCTCTATGCCTTGGGCGAGTGCTCTTGCACAGGTCTGCATGGTGGCAACCGTCTTGCCAGCAACTCGCTCATCGAAGCTGTGGTTTATGCCGAGACTGCTGCCAAGCACAGCATCGAGCATGTAGATGAATACGACTTCAATGAGAAGGTTCCTGCATGGAACGACGAGGGTACCATGACCAACGAGGAGAAGGTATTGATTACCCAGAGTATCAAGGAAGTAGGCGAATGTATGAGCAACTATGTAGGTATCGTTCGTAGCGACCTCCGTCTGAAACGTGCCTGGGACCGCCTCGACCTTCTTTACGAAGAGACCGAGAATCTCTTCAAGCGTGTAAAGGTAAGCAAGGATCTCTGCGAGCTCCGCAACATGATCAATGTAGGTTATCTCATTACCCGTATGGCTATCGAGCGCAAGGAGAGCCGTGGTCTTCACTATACCATCGACTACCCTGTTCACGCTTACGACAAGAAATAATGAAGAAAGAATAAGATAGAAAAAAAGCTCGAATGCATCAAACATTCGAGCTTTTTTTATTTTCAAGAATTTGAGAATTAGAGAATTTTCTTTCTGCTTATTGGATGCAGAAGAATTTCCCGCCTATCTCGTCAGCGAGAACTTGATGCTCAGACCGAAATCCTGCGTGGTGGTAGGATAACTGCTGCTCGACAAGAGCGGCGTATTGGTCTGGCGATCATAGTAGAAACTCATGGTTAGCATCTTGCTCAAGGTATAATCAGCCGTGAAACTCAGCTTCAGGGCATTGTTGCCACTGCTGGCGCTGCTCGTCATCGTGGCTATATCACGGACGATGGCTGCCTGCTTGCGGAAACTGAAGTCGAGACGCAGGTTCAGGTCGTGATTAGGACCGTAGTTCTGGGTCTGATTCTTGCCCTTGCTACCGTTTCTGCTGTTTTGCTGGACACCCGTTCTTCCCTTCACCTTATGTGCCTTTGGAGCACCGAAGAGGTTGAAGTTGTTGATGCGATAGCCCATACCTACCACCCAGTCTTTGCTCAGCGCCTCGTTCACCTGTACACTCGTCATACTGAGGTTCAGCACTCGGGTCTGGCGATACTCACCCTTGATGGTCATATTGTTGTTCAGCGTTACATCCATACCGAGCAATGGCGAGAATGCCTCGTTGATGCTCACCTGAGAAACATTGAACATGCTGCTAGGCGATGGATTGCCCGTAGAGGCATCCGTCACGAAGCCCAGACCATTCATATACTCCTGATAGGTACTGTAGCTGCTATAGCTGCCCACGGCAAAGATGCTCTTGTAGGCGTGGTTGATGTTCACACTCTTGAAGTGATCACGGAACCAAGGCAACTTGCCCAATCCGCTATAACGCACCGTCCAGTTTGGCAACAGACGGCTCAATGCCGGGAAGATGGAGAGCGAACTGCCGCCCATCGAGGTATAGGCATTGAGGAATGCAGGAATCATCACATCACCACTATACGGATTAACCGGTGTGCGGGAAGCATCATACTTGCCTCCGCCCAAGGTAGAACCCGCAGGATATACCGTCCCGGCATACTGCGACTCCACCCGCTGGCGGAAACCATCGAGCGAGTTGACAAACTTCTCGAAAGTCCTGCTGCGATAACCACTGTTGGCATTTCCGATTCCCTCGAAAGCCGAACTGAGCGAGATGGTAGTCATCTGGAAAGTTCCGCTCTGGGTGGTCGGTGTACCTTCATACATATATTGTATGCTCTTTTGCGTGGTCATGGTGCGGGTGGCAGAAAGATCAATCTTGAAATCCTTGACCGGTTCCAGGGTGGCACGCAGCTGCAGATTCTCGGTCTTGCTGGTAGTAGCCGGCGTAGCAATCGAGTCGTTGCAGAGCAGCCAGTCGTTGTCTCTTGCCTTTCCGATATAGCTGTCATCCACCAGTCCGAAGGCGAAATCCAGTCCCGGCGCCATCGTTCCCACTTTCTTCTGTCCGAAGGCATCACCCACGTTAGGGGTAAAGCCCGGCAGAAGCATCTGATAGTTGTTGCGGTAGGTGAAGCTCACCTTGCGCAGCATCATTGCCAATCGGGCTGCCGTCTGGGCTGTCCGATACCATCTTTCGTTATCGAGCGGCACTTTCGGCATCACCGTAATCTTCAGCTTCATCATGCTATCCACCTTCGACTTGATACGGATCTGGTTGTTATCCACCTTTTTGTATTTCAGATGATACACCTTTCCATCCTCCGTCTTAGCAGAAATGATGAGTCGCTTGCTGTTCTTGCCATGTCTGATGAGCAGGGTAGTATCCGGCAGGAGGGTGATTTCCTTCTCGAAAGCCTTCCTGTTTTTCGGAAGCGCCTTTGCCAGATCTACCTGATTCTTCCGTCTGGCTTCCTTCTCCTTCTTCTTCCTCTCTATCTCACTCCTGCTTATCGAGCGGTTGAATCGGTCATTCGCCTTCTTGAGGAATGGGATGTGGTTGTAGAGGCGCACCAGGTCGAAGCTTCCGTTAATCGTCAGCTCGCGCTGGGTGTTGATGGTGTTGCCATACGAGTTGCCGTTCTCATCCTCCGTACCTCGCTCCCAAGTATAGTTGGCGTTGTAGGAGGCATCGGTATTCACCCAGTCGAAGACTGGCAGCAGATGGATAGGCAACTTATAGGATGCCGTGAAGTTCTGACTGTAGTCGAGCGGCGTACCCCAGCTCTTCACACTCTGCCATACCGAACTCCGATACACCGAATCCTTCCAGGCATGATACTGGTCGGCATAGAGATCGGCATTCACATCCGGATAAGGCACATCCACCTGTGCATGGGTGGCACTCTGGAAGTTCATGTGCAGGTTCTTGGTCAGATCCCAGCGCAGAGAGAACTCGCGGTTCCAGAGGAACTGGTCGCTCACGGTGAGCGGCAGCTGCGAATTGAGCGTACTCTCCATATCGCGTTCCTGCAGCTCATAGGTCTCGTGCGTCATCTCCGTATTGAAGGCGATGTTCTGAGGCAACCAGTTTAATCCGAATCGCTTCAAAATGTCGAGCCACTTGCTCTTGTTCTTCCACTTCTTGAAAGGTTCCCACGCCTTATAGACCGGTGTCCAGGAATAATCCAGGGCTCCGCGCCAGTTGTCCCGATTCTCGAAGACCGTGGTCTCACCCGTGGTATGCTGATGGGCATGACTGTAGGTAAACGAGAAGTTGGCTGGATCGTAAGGCATCGGATGACGTCGGGTGGCGATACCTACCCGGGCATTGGATACCGAGAAGTTGGTCTGGGTGACTTTGGTCACTGCGATGTTCTCAATAGAGTCCCGCTCAGCCTTCGAACCGGCAGCATCCAGCGCATCCTTCAGTTCCATATCCGTATCCAGTGGATTGTATTTCGGAGAGGTCTTCTCCTTCGTCACACTATAATATAAAGGTATGCTTACCTTCGCCTTATCGGGGAAGAACTTACCCATCTCCAACGAGGTGGTCACGCTATAGGTACCATAATTATCGGTGCTGCGGCTAGCCACACCGTCTTCCAGACCGCCGAAGCCTTCGCTCATATAGCGGCCGGTGGCATTCACGCTACCCAGGTCGGAGAGCTGCACGTTCAGATTGGCATTGGCAGCCCATCCTCCCTTGTTGTTATGCTCCAGAAGCCGGAGCTCGTTGACCCAGACTTCTCCACTCTTCACCTCATCCGAATTGTTTCTCACACCTATCATCAGCGTCTTTACCTCTCCCAGGCTCGGATTGCCCACGATGGTGATCCGGTTGCCCGGATGTTCTGCATCCATCATCATATAAGGTGCCATATAGGAAGCCATACCAGCAGCCTTCGCTTTGTTGCGCTCCTTCTTGAGACTGGTAAATACGCTCAGGTTTACATTGAGCATATTCTCCTCCGGCCAGACCAGCTTTCTGTCGGCAGAACTGTTGCGGTTATAATTGTTGCGAGGTTCGGTCAGCTTGAGCGGAATCTCGTACTCATAGTAATTGTTCTTATAGTCGCTGCCCAGACGGATGAAGACCGCCAGCTGGTCGTTCTTCAGATTGGTGGCGTTCTGCTCCAGGGCATTGGCATGGGCAAACATCTGTATGCGCTTGTACTGGCGGAGATCGAGGGTAGAGTTCTTATATACCGCCTTTGCCTCGCCATGGGTCAGATCCTTCACCACCATACTCAGCGCCTGCTCGTTTGCCTCGACAAGCTGTGGCTGCGATGGGTCCTGTTCACGACTGATACCCGGAGGAAGCACATAGTTGACCGGTGTCTTCTCGGCGTTTTCCTCCAGACTGACGGCACTCGCCTCCAAGGTTCCGCCACTGGCTGCACCCAACGGCTGGTCGTAGGTACGCCACTTGCCGTGTACCAGGTCGAGCGTACCGAAACGGAGCACGATAGGCTTCCTGAAGTTGGTGAGGAACATTCGCATGAAGCGGATGCTGGAGAAATCGTTGATGTTTCCCTGGCGCTTCTCAAACTCATCCACAGGAATGCGGAACTGATACCAGGTAACCGTGGATTTCGTGTTGTCTCGCCAAGTCTGGGTGTATTCGCGCTTATCCACGATGAAGTTGCTGCCCACCACGAGATCTTCCGGTCGGATGCTGACGTGATACTGGAAATACTTCTCATATTCGTTCAGCGTATAGTCCTGGTTGATGTCCTCCACATCCGGTGTCGATTTATAGGAAGTATCATAACTCTCGGTACGGCTTTCGCTGTCAGGCGAATTGCCCTGAGGGTTGTTGATGTACTTATATCGTTGAAGGATGGGCGCACGCATCTCATCCCAGTCAGAGCCTCTGAAATAGTGATAGTTATCCCGGGCAGGGTCAGCAAAGATACTGTCGAACACCGCCTGGTTCACCTTTCCCTGTATCTGGTCGAGATAGGCACTCTTGTAGAATTCCTGCTCTTCGGCATCGGTCAGACCATTGAATCCCACATCCTGCAGGGCACGGCTTCCGCTCGTCGTGGCGAAAGCATAGGTCACGGTGCTCTGCGTAGGAATCTTACCCCACTGCGTATAGGTGAAGCTGTTGCTGCCATCCACCGGCATTCCGCTCTCATAAAACTTCTTGCCATCCCGCAGGATATCCTCGCTCACCTCGCCCAGGTTGATGTAGAAGTCGCCGCCATAGTCGGCTGCATCCGATTGCTCTCGGGAATAGATGAACGGATCGAGCATCCAGAACTCGATATACTCCACGTTTGCCTGCTCGAAATCGTTGGTATCCAGCTTGCGCATCATTCCACCCCAGTTGCGGGACGGATTGGCAAGGGTACCATTCGACTGCAGATCGGATACATTGAAGTTGTAAGGTCCCGGCTCCGATGGATAGTAAGCCAGATTGAGAACACTCAGGGTGCTGGTGGCTCCCTGATAGGTGCTCTGCTGGCGCAGAGGGAAAAGCTCCTTTACATACACCTCTCTGACATAGTGGTTGCTCAACTGCTTGAGGTCGCTCTTGATATGACCCGGAGTGAGCGAACTGCCCCGTCGGGTGAAGAGCGGATCGATGGTGTACCAGGCAAGGCGGGAACGATGGTAACCGCTGGTCACCCCCGTCTTGTCATTGTAATCATCCTTGAAGTTGAGCGACGGCACACTGGAGATAACCCACGAAGTAGGAGTCATCACGTCGATGGTTCCCTTGGTATTCTCGAAGTCATCAATATACGAAGCATTGTCCTGCACTCCTCCTGCTTCGCCCGCCAGAAGCTGGGCAAACTCACTCTTGAAGGAGATATAGGAAGGTTGGGTGAGATGCAGGAACGGTATCTTGTCGAGCATGTTGGTAAGCCATTGGCTCTCCTTCTTCCAGTTCAGGTTGATGCCCCAGAGCGTATTCTTCAGCGGTTCGCTGCCCATCGCTACCTTATTGGTGAGCGCCTGTTCCGAGAGATGCTGCAAGGTTCCGCTGATCTGGAAATTCCTGGAGAATTCATACTCCCAGTTGAATCCTACCATCGTCTTTCTCATCTGTCCGTAATCGGTATTGCTCTCCAGGGAGACGTTGACCGCCGTACCGGCATCGATGATGCTCTGGTTGAGGATGGTCACCTCTCCGGCATTGTAATCCACCGAATAGTCGGTACCCTCCTTCAGGGTAACGCCACCTGCCGTCACCACCACCGAACCCTGCGGCACATTGTAGGCATCGAGGGAGATGACATTGGCTGCCGAACCCTTGAACTGTCCCACGATGAGATACTTATTCTTTTCGGCTATCTGCTTGGCGATGGTCTTCGTACTGTCATAGAGTTCGGTGAAGGCATACTTCTCTGCCTGCTCCTTAGCCACACCCTTCCTGACGAGGTAATCCTGCATATAACTGCCGAACGGTTCCACCTTCGGCATGAACACGCGACCATTCGATACGGTATAGCCCTCTACATAATCGAAGTAACCATTACTGCGCGCCTTGTTGTTGTTATCCAGTCGGTCGGCACCCAGCACACGGATGATAGGCTGGTTCTTCACCTGCGTTTCCGGAATATAGTTGACATAGACACCTGCCGTGTCACTCTGATATTTCACATCGAGGCGGAACTTGTCCTTTTCCACCTGCGAAGAGAGATAATATACGTTCTTCATCATCAGGTCCCAGTTGCCCTGCTGTGGATTGCAACTGGTATTCTTCAGCGACTTCACGAAGAGAGCCTGCTTGGTATCGGTGATATCCGAGGCAAACTCGCCCACCTGATAGGTCACTCCGCCATAGGTATATTCGTATGCCACGGCAAGAACCTGATCGGTCTGCAGACCAGACTTCAGCGACACATATCCCATTGCCTGGTTCACGGTATATTCAGAGGAATTGAGCAGACGGGCACTCTCCAGCTTCTCGAAATCGCTTCCGCCTATCAGTCCGCCACCTTCCAGAACAGAGGCTGTCTGGTTGATGTCACGGGCAGCGGCAAACTGACCTGTCATCGATGCATACTCGGTATTGGCATTGTTAGCCGGCACCATCGTTCCTCCTGCCCCCCACATCGGATTGCTCACCTTTTCGTTTTCACCCAGGTCGGTCAGGGCGATGATGTTTCGGGTATTCGTGGTGGTTCCCGTCTTGTTGGTAACCCATATTTCCACACGGTTGATGGTGATACCCGTCAGCAGATTTGGCAGTTTCTGCATCCAGGCATCATAATGACTGCGGAAATACTGAGAGAGGAAGAAGTGACGGTTTTCCTCGTAATCTGCCACATTAAGCTCGAAGGGAGTAAGCTGCACGCCACCCCGGCTCGATACACTCTTGGAAGCCGACTTCTTCTGTGAGAACACCGTCTGCAGCTTGAGCTTACCAAACTGCATATCGGTTCTTACACCGAAAAGACTGCTGGCACCCTTGATGAGCGAGGAGTTGCTGGGAAAGGATACATTACCCGCCTCAACCAGCTTGATAATCTCATCTTCCTTGCCATCATACTTCAGTTTCATGTTCTGGGCATCGTAGTCGAAGGTGGCATCGGTGTTGTAATTCAGGCTGAGGTTCATCTTATCGCCCACCTTTCCATTCACGTTGAGATTGATCTTCTCATCAAAGTTCATCATCGTGGTCTTTCGGTTGCGGATAGGCAGCGACGGGTTGTCGATATTCTTCTTGTTGATACCAAACTTCAGTTCGGCAGTACCCTGTGTCTTGACACGGATTCCACCGGGACCGAAGATTTTCTCGGCAGGTCCCAGATCGAAGTGCATATCAGAGAAATCGAACTTCTCCTTGCCCTTCGCCTGATAGATTTCATCGTTCTTCTGGCGATAGAAGGCATTGCGCTCGTTCAGTTCCGTCCATTTCATATACTCATCCGGAGTGAGCATGATGGGAGCCGAAAGCCAGGTATTGCCCATCCTGTTGCCGATGACATAACGGTTGAGGGTATCATTGTAGATGACCTGATACCGGAGGGCATCAGGACGCTTGAGGTCGAGCGGACTCTGATAGAGATCGCTCAGGGAATAAGGTTGGGTAAGCTGGATTTTCCAGCGGGGATGCAGCAGGGAATCAGGAATCGTATCCTCATCTACCTGAATGGGCTGGTGCTTTGGAAGCTTCTTGTCTTGCTGTTTGTTTTCCTGTTTATCTTGCTGTTTATCTTTCTGCGGAAAAGGCAAAGCGAGGGCGTAGCCGAAGGTTGCCACCATCAGCCAAGCCATCAAAAAATAAAAGATTCTTTGCCCCTTCATAAAGTTACTGGATTTACTTCAGCCAGAAGTTATTTACTTTACTTCAATCTGAAGTTACTTAATTTGCTTCAAGGCAAGCTTTACAACCTGCTCCACCGGCAGATCCGGCTGCGCCTTCAGGATATCCACTACCACCTTGGCAGAAGGTGCCGGTGAGAAACCGAGCATGGTGAGGGCACTGACAGCCTCATCCTTGATATCATTGTTCACCATCACCACATTACCGCCATTAGCCGGCAGCTCATCGGCAATGCCCAGACTCACGATCTTATCCTTCAGGTCGATGATGATGCGCTGGGCAGTCTTCAATCCGATACCCTTCACGGTCTTCAGCATCTTGTCGTTGCCTGTAGAAATCACATTGCAGAGTTCGCTTGGCGACATCGACGAGAGAATCATTCTCGCCGTATTACCTCCCACACCCGATACGGTGATGAGCTGGCGATAGAGTTCGCGCTCCTGCTTGGAGGCAAAACCGAAAAGGGTGAAAGAGTCATCTCTTCCACCTGCCACCAAAACCTCATGCACGTAGAGTTTTACTTCCTGCTTGCCCTGAATGGCAGTATAGGTATTGAGCGAAATATTGAGTCCGTACCCCACTCCTGCAGTCTCTACTACTGCCATTGCCGGGGTCAGTTCGGTCAGATCGCCATGAATATATTCTATCATTTTTATTTTCTCCTTACTATTTAAACACTGGGTTATAACTCTTAAACACTTGGTTATACCTCTTTCATAAATTAATTATAATAATATGAACGCACGGATTAGGGATTTATTGTATCCGGCATTAGATTATATTGCTGATGCCCCTATACAATAGTTCGTTAAAATTTGAGATA